>JBOGJY010000131.1:0-9859 GCA_050745325.1 Terriglobia bacterium | reverse complement strand
GCCTCTGGCCGCCGTTTTTCAAAAGGTAAAGACCGGCGGCCAGAGGCCGCCGCTACAATGCTACACGCCAATCACGCTTACGAGTTGTTTCACCGCGTCGACGGACTTTTGCAGCTCTGCTTTCTCTTCCTCGGTCAGCTTGATCTCAATGATCTCTTCGATGCCACTCGCGCCTAACTTCGCCGGAACTCCCACGAACAAACCATGGATGCCATACTCGCCCTCAAGGTAGGCGGCGCAAGGAAGGATTTTCTTGCGGTCGTTAAAGATGGCCTCGATCATCTCGACCACGGCGGACGAGGGCGCGTAATAGGCGCTGCCCTTTTTCAGAAGATTCACAATTTCGGCGCCACCGTTGCGGGTGCGGGTGATGATGGAGTCGAGCTTGTCTTTCGCCAAAAGCTCGGTAACGGGAATGCCCGCCACAGTGGTGTAACGCGGCACGGGCACCATGGTGTCACCGTGCCCGCCCAGCACAAAGCCTTGCACGTTCTGCACGGAAACATTCAGAGCCTCGGCGAGAAAGGCGCGGTAACGCGCGGTATCGAGCACGCCGGCCATGCCAATCACGCGGCTTTTGTGGAAGCCCGTCGTTTTGTAAGCCGTCTGCGCCATCGCGTCGAGCGGATTGGTCACGACGATGATGATCGCCTCAGGGGAGCGTTTCGCCGCCTCGCCCACGGCGCTCTTCACAATTTCGTAGTTTTTCTTCAGCAGATCGTCGCGGCTCATGCCGGGCTGGCGCGCAAGACCCGCCGTCATCACAATCACGTTGGAGTTGGCCGTATCGGCATAGTCTGACGTGCCCGTAATGCGTACGTCGTAGCCCTCAATCGGGCCCGCCTCGAGCATGTCGAGGCTCTTGCCTTGCGGAACACCGTCGAGAATATCGACCAGGACGACGTCCGAAAGCTGCTTGTCCGCAAGGCGCTGCGCTACCGTTGATCCCACGTTGCCAGAACCAATCACCGTTACCTTTTTTCGCATCCATCCGCTCCTTATAATTTCTATAAATTCTTTGCCGCTTGGCGGCCCGCAAGGTTTTGTCCGAAAGAGACCCCACCGCCCAGTGCGGCCAAGAATAGACGGGGAAAACTATTTAAATTATCACCTGCGCTGGACAAAAACAATGCGACGCGGCTCAACCCGCTGGCATTCGCGCGCGGCGAGGATGAAATTTCAGCGAGTGGTTGACATTCGGGCTTAATTAGCGCACGATAGTGGAGGAAGTGAGATCTTCCTACCACGCCAATGACTCTCCAGATCATCTGAACTAAGGCAGGTTATCTGCAAACGGACTTCTTGCGCGCAGTCAACACGTTGACATCTGAATTAAAGCGCGAGGCGCGCCTTCCCTCCCTAGTGGCGCTTTCGGCTTCGTGAATCCGGCGCGTGAGGCAGCCAGCGCAGAGACCATCGAACTAACAAAGCGCCGCGGGCGATCCACAGTCTGAAGGTGGAGGAACCATGTCAGAGAAAACCGGGGACAAAGCGAGATTCGGAAGGGAGCGGCGGAAGAAGATCCAGCAGCGGCAGCGCACCCGGGAAGTGAAAAGAGCGTCGGACAAAGCCATCGCCGCTATCACTGTGGATAGCGCGGTCCAGAATTCAGCGGGCGGACAAGCGAAATCTGCGCGATGAACAATCGAACCGGCAGTAAACCCATCTAGAGGTCATTCGGGGCGGAGGTCTACATGGCGCGGAAAAGGAGCCTGTGATGTACATCCAATACGAGGGTTTCAACGTCACCACCGGCTCTCGAACCTATAATTTCCGGGTGCTCAACACGCTCCAGGAGGCGCGTCACTTTACCATCAAAATCCAGTCCAAAGCATTTTGCGAAGCGGCGTTGAAGCTCCAGGATGGCCCCGCTATTTGCTTTGGGCACTTGAAGCACGAACTGGAAAGTGAAACAGAAGAATCTCCGGCCGAGGCCAATTTGAGCATCGGAGAACAAGATATCCGCGAGTACGTGGAACGGCACTATCCTCGCCTTGCGCTCGCCGCGAAGAGATCGTTCTTACGTTGACCCCTGAGCGGAACCGGGAAGGTAATCCACTATAGCTAACGCTTGAGACGTTTTCAATACGCAGTTAACCCGGGCAAGCCCAAGGGCAGGCCCTAATCTGGAGGATCAAATGGCAACTAAACTCTATGTGGGCAACCTACCCCACAGCGCAACAGACGGGACCCTTAATAGCTTCGTAACCGACGCGGGTTTCCAGGTGGCATCCGCGATGGTTATTATCGATAAACTATCAGGGCAGTCTCGGGGATTCGGCTTTGTCGAATTGGCCGAAGGTGAAGACGTCCAGCGGGCGATTGGAAGCCTGAACGGCAGCGATTTTGGCGGCCGCCCCCTCACCGTCAACGAGGCTCGCCCGCAACGCAGCGGTTTTTCGGGACCAAAACGCGGCGGCGGCGGTAGTGGCGGCGGCCGTGACCGTTTCGAGCGCAAGCGAAACTATTAGATCGAGGTCATCTAAGTGAAATTAAAAACCGGGCAATACGTCCGCCACTCCAAGTATGGCTGGGGCGCAGTTGTAGAGTGCGATCGCGTTCAGACAGAAGTGTATTTTCAAAGCGTTGGGATAAAGAAATTCGCAACCTCTTTATCGAACTTCATCACCATTCAGGCCAGAACCCCGGAAAAGAAGGTCGCGTCTTGACGGTCGAAGCGCTCGATTGAACTTGCATCGGGGAAATGGATGCGCCGCGGCTTTCACGGCCGCTCCGCATCTCGCAACATTCCGTGGGCTCCGGAAGACTGTAATTTGTTATTTAGGGCAGGGTCGTATCGAGGCGCGCAAGATACTTCGCCACTAACCGGTAGCTTTCATAATAATCGGTCATGTGCTCCGCGGAAATGTTATCCCTGGAGCTGTGCAACACCCGGAGAGTGTCCTGACTTAAAGAATGGATGGTGATGGTGGGCGCCTTGCGCCGGCGGAACGACATGGCGTCGTCGCGTCCTATTCGCTCAAGGTCGATTCCCGGCACGTTCATCCCCATCGTGGTTGCGACGGATTCGAGGTCCTTCAGCAAAAGAGGCGCCGCGTGATCTTCCCACACTTCAGGCGGATTCAGGCCTAGGCACTCCAAATTTACCATCGCCCGGATGCTGTGGATGAAACTCTGCGAGACATGCCGCACATAGAATTTTGAGCCTACCAGACCCTTTTCCTCTTCCGTAAAACCGATGAATAGAAAAGTGTGCTTTCGTGGCGACACGCTCAGGCTCTGGTAGAGGCTGGGCAGCATCGAAGACCCGCTCCAGTCATCCACAATACCGTTTCCCCGCCTCACTTTATCCAAGTGGCCGCCAACGATGATCAGTGACGATTGCTTCCCCGGCAATTCGCAAATCAAGTTGGGTGGCTGCCCGGGGTCGACCGGCTGCTCGGAGAGATGGGCGGCCGCGCATCCTGCGGCCTCAAACATTTTCCGCAGTGTTACCTCGCGCTGGAGATTCGGCCGCGGGGCGCTCTTTAACCGTTCAGCGACAACCTGTGGCGGGACGAGTTGGACGCTGGAAGCTCCATCCAGCCCTTGAGATGCGCCGGAAGCCAGGGATGGAATCGAGCACAGTGAGATAAGAATTACAAATAAGATTTTAGTCGGGCTGGGCATGAAGGTCATGGGGTCCGGCGGCGGCGCTCCCACCCAGGCTGGTCCAATACCTGCGCAATCACTCGCAACGTGGCTGGCCTCAGATTGTAATTCGCAAGGTCCGGGCGGCGAACCCAGCGCGCGTCTGTCACGTCAGAGCCAGGGCGCAGGCGTCCGCCTTCGGGCCGGCAGCGGAAGTCAAGAACGGCGTAATGAAACCGGACTTTTTTATTTTTCCTCACGACGCGCTCGAAAACAACCAGCAATTCCAAAGGCGTTACCCGGATTCCCGTCTCCTCCCGGATCTCCCGCCGCACGGCAGCCTCAATCTTCTCACCCAATTCAACCATCCCGCCAGGGAGAGACCATTCGCCTTTGTGTGGCTCCTTGCCACGACGGATCAGCAGGACGGCGTCGCGTTTAACGGCCACGCCGCCCACGCAAAGGATTGGATGGCGCGGAAACTCCCGATTCATAATAGAGGACCTGCCATCGCAGTCCGCCGCTTCTCACAGCGGCAACCTCACTGGGCGCCCCTCACGCGCGGAAATCTCAGACGCAAAACAGATCTCGTGGGTTTTCGCGGCATCCTCAAGATTCGCATGGGACTCACGATTGCTGAGAATACATTCCACAAAATGGTTGATCTCGCAGTGGAAGGAATGACCCAGGGCATCACCGTTGCCAGGAAAGACAGTCGGAATGGTTGCCCAGCCTTTCTGACCCACCCAACGTTTTGTATAGACCTGGTTGTTACGGATCGTGCCTTGGTCGCCCAGCAGTTCGATGTTAAAAGCTTCGGGCATGACGCATTCAATCGAAGAGGCCACTTTGCCCAAAGCGCCATCCTCAAACTTTACCAGCGTGACGCTGTTCGGCTCATATTCGTAATGCAGAGCGTTCGAGGCGCTGGTGTTGGCGCAGGCATACACCTCAACCGCCTTCTTGCCCATAAACCATCGCAGCCCGTCAACTGCGTGGCAACCGGCCGTGAGCAGGCTGCTCACCCCAATTTTTTTCTTGATGTTCCATTCATACTGCGCGTTCCCCGGACCGCAAGCGCGAAAGTAATCCACCTCGCCATAAAAAAGCTTGCCCGCAACCCCGTCCGCGAGCAGCGCCCGGATGGTCTCGAAGAGCGGGTTCCAGCGCAGCACGAAGCTCACCAAGGTTTTCACCTTAGCTGCGGTCACGGCGGACTCGAGCTCACGCATGCCAGCCAAGTCGAGAGCCGCCGGCTTTTCGATCAGCAAGTGTTTCCCGGCGCGGGCGGCGGCCACCCCCTGCTCCACATGCAGGTGATGCGGCGTGCAAATGGAAACGATCTGGATTCCTGGCGCTTCCAGAATCTCTTGCAAGTGGTCATAACCCCGGCAATTCTGCAGTCCAAACTCTTCCGCCTTGGCGTGGGCGCGGTCCCGATCACGGCTGAGGATCGCCATAACTTCGGTATGCGGATTAGACTGAAACGCCCGGATGTGCTCCCCCGCCACCCAACCCGTTCCAAGAATAGCAACTCCAAGCTGTTCCATACACGCGCCCTTCCCTTCGCGCGGCGTTCCAAGCCACGCGATCTACCTTAGCTGGATTGTACCCGAAACTGTGAACGCCCTACCTTAAATGTGTGACGATTTAGTAGCGTCTGTGATATTGTACCGTTCGGCGAAACGGATACTCGGTAGCAAGTTTTGGAAGTTAACATTGGGATCGCGTTTGCCAATAGCGGGAGATTGCTTATGTCGAAAACTGATCGTCGCACTTTCGTTCGCTCCTCCGTTCTGGCGGGCGCCGCGGGCCTGATGATAGCGCCTGGCAAGCTGGCGCTTGGAGAGCCGGACCGGTCCGCAAACGCCGCCGACGGCTCACACCCCAGTGGAAGCAATTCCGTCGCCTGGAAGCTCGGGATGATTCTCGGCGTAGGCAATAATCCGGAAAAAGCCATAGATCTCGTCCACTCGCTCGGCTTTCCCACTTGCCAGCTTGAAATGAGCGACTTCACGCCGGACCTTGCCCAGAGGCTCCGCCAAGCCTTGGACCGCCATAAAGTCGAGGCCACCGCGCTCGTAACCGGAGGCCCAGGACCCGATATCTACGACTTCTATCAAGGTCCTCTCACGTGCGGCCTGGTACCGCCCGCGACGCGCGCAGCTCGGGTTGCCCGGCTCAAACAAGCTTCTGATTTTGCCAAGAGAGTGGGCATTCCCGCTGTTCAGACCCACTGCGGCTTCATCCCCTCGAACCCGGCTGATCCTTTATACAAGGAGGTCGTGGCGGCGATCCGCGAGGTCGCATCCACCTGCCGGAAAAACGGGCAGATGTTTCGCTATGAAACGGGGCAGGAAACACCCATTACCATGTTGCGCGCCATTGAAGACGTGGGGTTGGATAATCAGGGCATCAATTTCGATACAGGAAATTTTATTTTGTACGACACCGGCAATCCGGTGGACGCGCTGGATGTCGTAGGCCGTTACGTTCAAGGGACGCACATGAAAGACGGTGTTTTCCCTGCGAATCCGCGCGACCTTGGCCGTGAAGTCCCCATTGGCCAGGGGAAGGTTGATTTCCCCCGCCTCATCAAGCGCCTTCGTGAATTGAATTACCAGGGCGCCCTGACCATTGAGCGGGAAATCTCCGGACCACAGCAGATGGAAGATATCCGCCGGGAGAAAAAATACCTGGAGAAGTTGATTGCATAGCGGAGGAATCAACAGCCTCTCGCAAAGACGCCAAGGCGCAAAGAAAACGCAAAGAGAAGGAGAATAATCCATGAGCGAAGAACCTAACAAGCTGACCCGCCGGCAATTTGCCGGGAAGGTGGCGGCAGGCGCCGCGGCCGCGGCGGGCCTGATGATCATCAAGCCTGAGCTTGTGCGCGGCACAGCGGCCAACTCGCACCTGCGTATCGGATTGCTCGGTTGTGGAGGCCGCGGCACGCACGACGCCACCGTGCTTTCAACCGAAACCCCCGCGCGGGTGGTTGCGCTGGCCGACTTGTTTCAGGATCAACTCGACACGGCGAAGGCTCACTTCGATCAGATCGCCCAGCAAAAGGGATACGCGGGCGTCGACAGCAAGCGGATGTTCCGCGGCCCTGACGCATACCAGCAAATCGCCAATGCAAAAGACGTGGACGCGGTAGTCATCACCACCCCGCCCTACTTCCATCCCCAGCATCTCGCAGCGGTGGTCGAGGCCGGGAAGCACGCTTATTGCGAAAAGCCCGTCGCGGTGGATGTGAACGGCGCGAAACGGGTGATTGAGATTGGGAAGAGCGCCGAAGGCCGGCTCAGTCTGGATGTCGGCTTTGAGCTTCGCATGGCGCCTCCCTATGTGGAGCTTACGAAGCGGCTTTTGTCCGGCGCGCTGGGGCGGATTGCGTGCGGAGAAGCCTATTATTATTCAACGTTCATCGACCGGCCCGCTTGGCCCAACACAACGCCGGATTACGTTCGCCTCCGCAACTGGATTTACGACCGCACCCTCTCCGGCGATATCGTCGTCGAGCAAAACATCCACGTGATCGACACGTTCAACTGGATGCTGAACGCCCGTCCCGTGAAAGCAGTGGCGACCGGCGGGCGGCAGGTGAGAACGGACGCGGGCGACGCCTACGGCCACTATAACGTAACCTATCATTACCCAAATGACGTGACCATCAATTTCGGCTCGACTCAGTTCGACAAGGGCTGGTGGGATGTGGCGGGGAGATTCTTCGGGAGCAAAGGCGTTTCCGAGTGGCACTACTCCGGACCCGTAGCCATTTATGGCGACGAACCCTGGAGCTGGAGCACCCATCAAAGCGCGGGTCAGAGTTCGGGCGGGAAAGGGCAATTCTCCGTGACGGGCGCTTTCTCCGACAACCTCGCGCAAGCTGACCCGAAGAAGCTGGGGTCGTTTGTCGATAGCATCGTCAGCGGAAAGTTCCATAATCAGGCGGCTCAAGGCGCTGAATCCACGCTGAGCGCCATGCTCGCGCGCGAGGCGGCTTATATGGGCCGCGAACTCACCTGGGAAGAACTGGTCAACATGAATATGACGTGGGATTCAGGGATCGACCTGAAACAATTCAGCTAGAGGCAGGAACAGCCAGGCGCGAGTGACGGGAAATACCGGATCGCTTCTCTCTCGTCACTGCTTCTTGCCCCTCGTCACTTGTCACTGCTTTTCAGTGGCTCGGGACGGGCGCAGGCGGTTGTCCCTGTGGGGGCGGCGTCTGATCCATCGCGCCTTGGTGCGGGTTCGCAGGGTTCGCCATCTGCCCGCCCGCCGAAGAACTGGAAACCACTTGCCACGCTCCGCTTACTTTTTTGAGTCCATAACTCACCCGCACGGCCAAGTTAGGAACCTTCTTACTTTCATATTTCACCAGCGCCTGCGCCGTGTCGCCCTTCACCGTAACCGTCTCGAAATGCGTGGTAAAACTATTGAGCATCAGGTGAGCGTTCTGGTTCAGATGTTTCTGGACGGCGGCTTCAATTGCCGCCTTTGAATCCGCCTTACGGCATCCAAAAACGCCAATGACCGAGGCGATCGCAACCCAGGCCAGCAACTTACGCATAAATTCCTCCTTGAAGAAAGTTACACGGTACGCTGAAACGCTCGCTCTTGTCAAAGGATCGGGGTATAGGGTAGTGTCTCAGTTTGATGTAGAGGCGGCTTTATGCCGCCACAATATGGCGGGGTAAACCCGCCGCTACACCCGAAACTGCGATACTACCGAATTTAGCCGGCCTGCCGAAAAAACTGGAGCCTGCCATCTCTGAAAGCGCGCCCGTTAAGCGAAATTTCTCTTTAGTTGGTCTTTTCATTTCTTTGCTTACCCATAGCGCCACCCGCCGCTGCTCACTAGATATAGATAGGTCACATACATTGTTCCCGGAGATCGAAAACCCCATCTCTACGCCGCCTGCCATGCTACCCTGGAATTTTTATGCCCGATCCCGCGTTGATTGTTACCAATAGGGTCTTGGATGAATCGAAACATTACCGGCCAGATTGAACACTTGGGCAGGTGGGGTTGCGATTGCATTTCTCACAGGGGCGCGAGTGGAAAGACTGAGCGGAGGGATGGAGGAAGGCCAAGCGGTTATGACTTATAGATGCGATCCGGTTCGAATATCCGCGGTCATTTTACTGGCGGTTCTTCTGCTCGCGGTGAGCGGGGCGAGCGCGTGGGGACAGACGCAAGTGCCCGGCACACTCGGCTACGAAACCAGCGCGGCCGCCTCGGGAGGGGTCAGTTCTTCGCAAAGCCCGTTTACGGGCAGCGTGCCCCAAGGCAAGGCAAGTTCCACGGTTCTGCCGCTCTCGGTAAAAGACGCCATCGAGCGCAGCCTGAAGTATAACCTGGGAATTCTGTTCAGCGAGCAGTCGACCGCCGAGGCGCGCGGCGAGCGCTGGCAGACCCTGAGTCATTTGCTGCCCAATGTGAACGCGGGCGTTACCGAGACGCGCCAGGAAATTAACCTGGAGGCGCTCGGCTTTCCCGCGAACAAATTTCCTGGTTTTCCGGTGATCGCCGGGCCGTTTAATACGTTTGACGCACGAGCCTTTGTCAAAGCCCCGGTTCTTGACCTGAGCGCGTTGCGGAAGGACCGCGCGGCGCGCGAGGACATCAAGGCGGCCGAATACACCTATCAAGACGCGCGCAATATGGTTGTTCTGGTGGCCGGGAATGCTTATCTTCTGGCCGACGCCGGAAAAGCGCAAGTCGCGGCCGCGCAGGCGGAGGTGAACACCGCACAGGCGCTTTACCAGCAAGCCGTCGACCGGCTCCACGCCGGATTGACCCCGCAGATTGACGCCCTGCGCGCGCAAGTGGAGCTTAAATCGCGCCAGCAGCAATTGCTCTCGGCCCAAAATGAGTTTGCCACCGAGAAATTAAACCTTGGCCGTGTGATCGGATTGCCTGCCGGCCAGGAGATCGACCTGACCACGCCCAGCGCCTACTCGCCGATGGAGGGCGTGACCTTCGAGCAGGTTTTGCAGGATGCCTATAATAACCGGCCCGATTACAAGGCGGCGCTGGCCGAGGTGCGTTCCGCCGAAGAACAGCGCAAGGCGGTGATCGCCGAACGTTATCCCTCGCTGAGCTTCAACGGCAGCTTCGGCGACATCGGCCTCACACCCTCGAATTCCCACGAGACCTTTAGCGCGGCGGGAACGGTGACGATCCCGGTGTTCCAGGGCGGCAGGATCCACGGCGAGCTGATCCAGGCGAACGCCCAATTGAAGCGGCAGCAGGAGC
>JBOGJY010000130.1:0-17072 GCA_050745325.1 Terriglobia bacterium | reverse complement strand
ACCTAATACCGCGGATGGCGGGCTCTACAAAGGTGCGATTCTCTATGGCGGCCAGGGCGACACGAAGTATGGAGGGCCGATAAGCAAAATGACCACCATTCAAAACGCCAACAATAGGGAATTTGCTCCCAGGGTCGGAATTGCCTGGTCGCCCCATCAGAATTGGTCGATCCGCGCCAGCTACGGTATTTTTGACGCGCCGCGCGACGCCGAAAATTACACGGACGGCGCGCTCGGCCTCGGCTTCAATCCGCATAACGTCGGCTTTGGGGGATACGTCAACGGGAGCTCCACGTTCAAGCTGGCGACAGGACCGCCTCCGGGCACGGTCGTCTTTCCGACGATTCAAACTCTTTCGCCAGAAATCGACAACTTTAGCAGCGTGACGTACTATCCGCGGAACATGCCTACCAACTTCGTGCAGCAATTACTCTTCAGCGTTCAGCACGAGTTCGCGGGTGGCATCCTGCTGGACACGAGTTTCGTCCATACCCACGGCAACAACCTGAACTTTGCGACCAATATCAACCAGGCTCCCGCAGGTAAACTAGGTTGCACCGGCTATAACTGCGGAAACCCCAATCCCATATTCACCTCGATTCAAGCTCAAAACTACACTGGATGGTCGAATTATAACGCCTTGCAGTTCCGTCTTCAGAAGAGGATGAAGAATGGCCTGGATTTGCAGGCCAATTATACCTGGTCGAAGTCGATGGATACTGGCACGGGCAACGGCCACGGATCGGGTGTCGATATCTACCAGAACGCATACAGCCCTGCCGTCAATTACGCCTTGTCTGACTTTAACGTGGCGAATACCTTGGTGGGTCAGGTCGTCTACGAACTGCCATTCGGCAGCGGCCGCCAGTTTGCGCTTCATGGGGTAACCAACGAGGTGGCCGGAGGCTGGCGCGTTTCCAGTATTTTCCAATGGCATGGCGGGGCTCCATTCACTCCGGTGATCCAGGGTTCTGTTGCGACTGGTATTGACCCGGGGCTAGCCCCTTCGTTAGCCAATGGTTCTACCCTGTATCCCGAGCTCGTTGGGAACCCCAAAGTGTCGAACCCTTCGAACGGAAAGTGGTTCAACCCGGCAGCCTACGCCAACCCGGCGCCTGGAACCTTTGGCAGTTCCGGACGCAATGTCCTGATTGGGCCTGGTTACAGCGATGTGGACCTCAGTGTTGGGAAGGTTTTCCCCCTCCACTTTGAGGGGACGAGACTTGAAATCAGGGCGGACATGTACAACATGTTAAATCATGTCAACTACGCTAACCCGGATGCGAACGTTGGCACTACATCGACCGGCGTATTGGCCGACCCCACCAGTGGCACGATCACTGGTCCCGAGGGCGGCTCCCGCATTATACAAGTCGGTGTTCACCTTACCTTCTGACCAGGGCAGGCCCGTTAACGAGCCTGCGGCGACGGTGTGGTGAATTTGGGTCCCGGGTGGAGCTCGCTGTGCGGTGGGCCCGCGTTCGATGCTTTCAATCATCCTAACTTTGGACTTCCCAGCAGCGCGCTCGACTCGGGAGGAATCGGCCAGATCACGAATGCAAACAATTACGCTCCGGGCCGTATTGTCCAATTGGGCGCTCGCCTTTCATTTTGACGAAGCTGCCACCCGTTCCGTTTGCGGTTACAATCGGGTATGCCAAATTCGCTTGCAGCCGCAGTAGCAAACGCAAGAAACCACACGAAGGGTCTTGGACGCGGGCATAGCGCCGACAATCGTCTGACCGTCATGCGCGTAGCGCCGTTGTTCACTGCCAGCACAGGGGCACGCCGGATTGTCCTTTTTGGTCTAAACGTTGCGACTGCAACCCTTCTGTTTTTTCTTCTCTCCTTGCCAGTCAGATTCTTTGCGCAAACGGCGAGGTCACAAGCTTCGGATATTCAGGGCCATCTTCAACGTGCCCATGCTGCGTTGAAGGAGAACCAGCCGCAAGCCGCGGTTGCGGAGTTGCACGCGGTTCTTGCCCTGGATCCCACGAATGCGGACGCGCTTGCGAACCTGGGGGTCATTGCGTTTTTCCGGGGCGACTGTCAGGCTGCCTCGCAGGATTTCCGTCGTGCGTTGGCCGTTCATCCCGTTATCGCGCAAGCCAAGGCTCTTTTGGGTATTTGCGAGATTCGATCGGGAAACAGCGCAGGCCAAGCCTTGCTTCAAAGCTCTTACTCGGAGCTTAAGGATAAGAAGCTGCGCACCGAAGTGGGCATGGAATTGGCCGATTGTTATTATCGGGAAGGTGACCTTGACCGCGCTTCGCCACTCCTGCAATCCCTGGTGGAGAGCAATCCCGACAATGTCGATGTTCTGTACCAGGCGCAGCGGGTTTACACCGAGATGGCCAGCAGCCTGGTGAATAAGCTGGCTGTGGAAGCGCCTGGTTCAGCCCGCATGCAACAGGTGATCGCCGAACGGCTGGTTAATGAGGGAGATGTTCAGGGGGCGATCGTACATTACAAAAAGGCGCTTGCAATCGATCCTCATCTCGCTGGCGTGCACTATGAGCTGGGCGAGGCCATCTTGCAATTGACTTCGGCTGATGCCCAAGCGCAGGCGGAGGCGGAGAAGGAAATTGAGACCGCTCGCGAGATGGAAGGGGATAACTCTGGCATCGAGTGTCAACTGGGCCGGATTGCTTTACTGCGGTCGGATACTGAGCAAGCTTATACTCACTACCATCGTGCTTTTCTGCTGAACCCTGGCAGTGGCGAGGCCCAGTTAGGCCTGGGTAGCGTCCTGATGAATATGCAGAAGCCTCAGGAGGCGTTGAAATACTTGCGTTTGGCGGTCCAATCGGATCCGCTGAATAGCGACGCGCATTACCAGCTTGCAATCGCGTACAGAAACCTGGAAATGACGGGCAACGCGCAGAAGGAGATGCATCTGTTTCGGGAAATAAAGCAAACGATGGACCAGGTGAGGGAGCTCTACCGGCAGATGAATAGGCAGGCAAAATCACAAGACGCGAGCTTGCCGGACGCCCCGCCGTAGTTCGGCGTCTTGCCGGCCAAAGCCGCCTGGACTGCGGCGCTACTGCGCTTGCGACCTCGATATTTTGGAGCCTGATGATGGCTAAATTTGTGGGACTTGAGAATAAACACAAGCACATTTTGCCCACCGCCTTACTCTGTGCAGGTCTGGCATTTACCATGCTGTTGGGTCTGTGCGCGCGAGCCAGGGCGCAATATGTGATTGGCGCTGACGTATCTTTCCTCAAGCAGGCGGAAGACCATGGAACTATTTTCAGAGACAACGGCCAGGCGAAACCCGCCCTCCAGATTTTTAAGGACCACGGCTATAACTGGGTCCGGCTGAGACTGTTTGTTAATCCGGTTTCTCTACCGAACAATCTTACTTACACTATCGCTTCGGCCCAAAAAGCGAAGGCGCTAGGGTTCAAATTTCTCCTGGATCTGCATTACTCCGATACGTGGGCGGACCCTGGTAAGCAGTTCACCCCGAAGGCTTGGGCGAACATGTCTCACGAGCAATTGGTGAATGCCGTGTTTGCGTACACCCGGGATACGATCGTATCGCTGCGGAAGGCGGGCGTGCTTCCGGACATGGTGCAGATCGGCAATGAAATTACCAACGGCATGTTGTGGCCCGATGGAAAACTTCCGCAGAATTGGGATCATTTTGCGGATTTGCTCAAGGCCGGGATCAATGGGGTTGAAGCCGGGCACGGGAACGAACCGACGCCAAAAATCATGATCCATATCGACCGTGGAGGAGATAAGGCCAGGACAGAAGTTTTTTTTGACAAGCTGGCTTATTATCACGTTCCCTACGATGTGATCGGACAGTCGTATTATCCCTGGTGGCAAGGAACGCTGAACGACCTGCGTGAAAACCTGGCTTTTATGGCGGCCACTTATCACAAGGACATTATCCTGGCGGAAGTTGCGTATTGCTGGAAAACCACGGTGTATAAGAGACGGCCAGGACCTTTCCCTGAGACTCCCGAGGGCCAGCAGCAGTTTTTACAAGCCGTGAATCAGATTGTTCAGGAGGTTCCCGGCAACAGAGGGAAAGGCGTCTTCTGGTGGGAGCCCGCCGTACCGGCAGGTAGCCCCCTAAGAGCTCGCGGCGTTTTCGATGATAATGGAAGCGCGTTGCCTGTCATCACGGTCTTCGATAAGTTCACACGGAGATAGCGCCTTGTATGGGCGTGGAGATCCGCGCGCTCCATACCACCCGGATCCCCGCCCATCCCGGCCCGCGGCGTGTTCTATGAAAGAAACTCGTCGTTCGATCCGGCTGGCGCTCATTTGCTTTATGCTGGCGCTGCCGGCATTCGCCCTGCCCTCCGGGAAGTCCATCTGGGAATACGACCGGCGCATCTGGCAAACGCAGGATGGCCTGCCCGAAGACACCATCCAAGCTATCGCACAGACCCAAGACGGCTACCTTTGGATTGGCACGCGGGAGGGACTGGCTCGGTTTGACGGATTCAGGTTCGTCATCTTCGACCGGTCGAACACGCCAGCGTTTGGCGACGACAGTGTGCTTGCGCTTTGCGAGACCAAGAACGGCGTCCTCTGGATCGGCACGGAAGGTGGAGGGCTGGTTCGCTACGAACACGGATCATTTATCTCCTATAACTCAAAACAGGGTTTGACGGATGGCTTTGTGCGGGCTATTTACGAAGACCGCCTTGGGGATTTGCTGGTGGGAACAGACCACGGCCTTTTCCGCCTGCGCGGGGGGCGCTTTATTCGCGTCGATGGGCAAGGCGGCTTGCCGCTCATCTCTGTTCACGCCATCACTGAAGATCACCGGGGACGGCTTTGGGTGGGCGGTTCCGGGTTGTTCGTCATCGACCGTGGAACAGTCAAGAGAATTGTGCTGGATACGAGCGCGGCGAGCGATCAAATCAAGTCCGTTTTTGAATCGAGGGATGGAACAATCTGGGTGGGAACCTATGCGGGCCTTTACCGTTTGCAAAATGGCGTCATCCTGCACACCTCATTCGACAGAGATGTGGAAGCCAACATTTGTGAAGATCAAAGCGGTAACGTCTGGGTCGGATGGGTAGGTGGCGGCCTTAGCCGTTTTCATGGTGGCGGCTTTCTGACCTATCGAGCGCCGGGCGTCCTCCCGAACAACACGGTTCTCTCCATTTTTGAGGATTCTGGCCGGGATCTTTGGGTTGGCACTGAAAACGGGCTGCTTCGAATGAGCAACACTGGCGTGAGCGTCCTCGAAAACAAGGATGGACTCTCGCTCGGCAATGCCAGCACCATCTACGAAAACGTTTGTACAATCTACGAAGCTCCTGATGGAACCCTTTGGATCGCAAACGGCCACCTGTATCGAATCGCCGGATGGCTCCTGATTCCTTTCAATATCCCTTCTCAGATCCGCAAGATTAAAGTCCGCACCGTTTTCAAGGACAAGGGAGGCGCTTTGTGGATCGGAACCGGGGGGCAAGGCGTGGTTAAGATTGTGAACGGGACCGTCACCGAATATACCACCCGCCAGGGGCTGGTTAATGACTTTATCCGGGCCTTTTGTGAAGACCGCCACGGCAATCTTTGGATTGGCACAGATGGTGGCGTCAGCCGGTGGGACGGGAGAAGTTTTAAAAACTTCAGCACAACGAACGGCCTTGCCTATCCAAGCGTCAGAGCTATTGTTAGGAGCAAAGACGGTGATCTTTGGGTTGGGACCGACAGCGGGCTGAGCCGCATTCATAATGGCCTGTTTATTAGCGACCCTGCGCTTGACCGCTTGCGCGGCGATCAGATTTGGGCCATCCACCAAGACGCTCAAGGCGAATTGTGGCTGGGCACTCATGGCGACGGCCTTTTTCGCCTGAAAGACGGCAAACTTTCCCACTACACGGCGAAATGCGGTCTTCCGGATGACAATATCTATCAGATTCTCCAAGACCGGCATCGAACCCTTTGGTTCAGCGGGCGGGCCGGAATCTTCCAGATTTCATTACAAAACCTCGACAGCAACGTTGATTGCAAGCCCAGCGCGTTGGCGCCAACCATCTACGGAAGTTCCGAAAGCTCAGAGGCCGGTGAGGTTAACGGCGGAGTCCAGCCTGCAGGTTCAAGCACCCGCTCGGGTGTGCTATGGTTTCCGACCATCAAAGGCGCGATTCGCATTGAGCCGGATGAAGTGCGCTCGAGCCGCCAGCCCAAGGCGTTGATTGAGCAAGTGATAGCCGATGGCCGCGACATCCCGCTCACGGCCCCCAGCAGGATCCCGCCTGGACAAGGCAAACTTGAGATCCACTACACAGCGCCTAGCTTGCACGCTCCCGAGCATATCCGCTTTAAGTACCGGCTTGAGGGTTTTGACCGGCAATGGACGGACGCCGCCACGCGAAGGGTGGCTTATTACACGAACTTGCCGCCCGGAAATTACCGGTTTCAAGTCATAGCCTTTGACAACGACGCTTCGGCGGAGGGATCGGAAGCCGATTTCCCGTTCGATTGGCAAGCCCATTTCTACCAGACCGCCTGGTTTTACGCCCTGTGTGCGTTGCTCATTGGAACGCTGGGGTGGGCCGGGTTCCGCATCCACATGGCGCAAACCAAGGCCCGTTACTCCGCGGTGCTGGCCGAGCGCAACCGCCTGGCCCGCGAGATGCACGACACCGTGATCCAGGGATGCGTGGGCGTCTCTACACTGCTTGAGGCGGCCTCAAGCTTTCAGCACCCGTCTCCTGAAATGGCTCGTGACCTCTTGGATCGAGCGCGCGTTCAAGTGTGGCAGACCCTCAATGAGGCGCGGGAAGCCGTATGGAATCTGCGATATACATCGCTCGAGTCCCACAGTATTGCGCCGGCGCTCGCGCAGCTGGCCCGGCGCTTCGCCGAAGAAGGCGGCGTCCATGTCCAGGCGGAGACCACCGGAACACCCATGCCTCTCGGCCAGCAGGTTACGAGCAACCTCCTGCTGGTGGCGAGAGAAGCGGCGCGGAATGCGTTGACGCATGCAAATCCAAAAACCGTGGTGATTCGCGTCGCGTTTGCGAGGAAGAAACTCTGCATGGAAATCACGGATGACGGTTGCGGCTTCGACCTTGCGGCTTTGGTTTCTACCCAGAATAGGCATTATGGCATCGTCGGTATGCGCGAGCGCATTGAACAACTTGGCGGCCAGCTCCATCTGGAAAGCCAGCCGGGAAAAGGAACGCGTGTCACCGCGGCAATCCCCGTTAGAGGCTGAGGGTAAGCCGTGACTCAGAGCAAAACCATGACGCAGCCAGCGCACATCCGCGTTGCGGTGATTGACGATCATCCGGTGGTCCGCTTCGGGCTGACAGCCATCGTCAGCACCCAGCCGGATATGTCTGTCGTGGCGCAAGCCGGCTCGGGAGAAGAAGCCTTGCAGTTATTCCGGCAGCACCAGCCAGACATCACGCTGATGGATTTGCGGCTGCCCGGCATCAGCGGAGCAGAAGCGATTCGCGCCATTCGCAAAGAGTATCCAGATAGCCGTTTCATCGTGCTGACAACCTATGACGGAGATGAAGACATCCACAAGGCTCTGCAAGCCGGCGCGCAGGGATATTTGCTCAAGGGGATGTCGCAAAATGAATTGCTAAAGGCTATCCGCGCCGTTCGCTCCGGCCTCAGATTCATACCGCCTCGCGTCTCAAAAACCCTCGAAGCGCGCCCGCCAAGCTCCGAGCTCAGCCCGCGCGAGCAGCAGGTGCTCGAGCTGATCGTCAAGGGCTTGAGCAACAAGGAAATTGCTGATGCCCTGGGAATTACAGAGGGTACCGTGAAGTGGCACGTGAATATTATTTTGAGCATTCTCAACGTCACGGACCGCACTCAGGCTGCGATTGCCGCTTTGCAGCGAGGCATCGTACATTTTTAAGCATCTGCTTGGCCGCGCTGACCGCTGCCTTTCCCGCGCGCAACCCGCTACCAAACCCCCATTAGAGCCACGCCATCGTGTTTTTGAGCGCGTGCGCCGGAAGGTCTGCGGCGACCTGCTACCCTACCCGAAGTCAGTCTCTGTTCTCGAATTTCCAGTCCGGTTGGCAAAGGTGCGGCGCCAAAGAGGTACCGTCAGCGGGGGAGGGTGGCGGGCGAATTGGAGGCGCTCTGCAAACTTGCCGGTAAAACAATTTGGGGCTATGCTTTCTTCCACCGTATATTCTGTCTTACTGGGGAGGCGTTTGTGCTCATGCTAGCCTCACGGCTTGAGGTCCTATGGACGGCCCGCTTTGACTACCAACCCCACTGGAAATTAGAGAGACACCAGCATAAATATTTTCAGATGATCTACTTCCTCAGCGGTTCAGGACGTTTTTTCCTGGACGATCGTGAATACCCGATCTCGCGCGACACAGTTTTTCTGATCAAGCCCCAGCAGATTCATGGATTGAACGCTGACTCGACGGTGAAAACGCTCGACATCAAGTTCATGGCCAGCGACCCGCAGTTGAGACGGTCATTGTTGCAAGCGCACAGTTTTGTCGAGGAGAAGAATTCCAGCATTCCTCATCTGTTCGAGAGGATCCGCTGGGAAGGCGAGCGCAAGGGTTATCTGTTCCGGGAGTTGTGCCGTACGTATCTGATTCAGATGTTGATTCTGTATTTGCGGCAGGACCGTGGAAGGCTGGCAAAGGAAACGCGTGTTGTGGATGAAAGACAGGATTTGCTGGAAAACGATCTTGTCAGTCAGAAGGCGATCGAGTTTATCAAGGCGCACTATGCTGAAGATCTCAGCCTGGAACATCTCGCCCGCCACGTGGGTGTATCGGACCGCCACCTGCGCCAGCGGTTCAAGGAGTCCGCCGGCCTTTCGCCCATGCGCTACCTCGTGCGCTACCGTGTGGACGCGGCCAAGAATTTAATCAGCTACTCGAACTACGCTTTAAAAGTGGTGGCGGAGCTTGTGGGATTCAAGAACGTGCACCACTTCACGCGAGTCTTCCGCGAGATTACCGGGGAAGCGCCGGGGGCGTGGCGGCGCAGATACCTCGACGGTATTTGTAAGGACGTCTGCATCGATCCGCACTTCTCCAATATCATTCTGACGGCGAAGGAAGGCGAGACTTTGGAAAGCCTGCAGCGCGCCAGGGCGATAACCCGGTCGAGGTCATCCGCGCTGCCGCTGACTTAATCCTTCGCCGGAACAAACTGCCGGAAGTGCGAAGGTCTGACAAGCACAATGAGCGCCAGAGTGGCCAAAGGAACCAGCAGACTGGCCGCGAACAGCATGGGTTTATATGAAAAGCGCTCGGTGATCCACCCGGTGGAAAGAGTAAAAATCATCGCGCCAATACCCGCCGCAGTTCCCGCAAAACCAGCGATAGAGCCCACGAAACGGGTAGGAAATAAATCGCTCGGCAGCGTCTGAACGTTATTCACCCAGAACTGGAAACTGAAGAGGACGATACTGATGAGCAGCAGGGCGGCGCCGGGAGACTTTACATGGGCGATGAAAAGCCCCGCGGGCGAAAGAAGAGTTGCGATAAGGATGGCGGCGGCGCGGGCGCGATAGACTTGCCAGCCGCGATGGATGAGATGCCCGGAGGTCCATCCGCCGAGGAGACTTCCGGCATCCGCCGCGACGTAGGGAATCCAGACAAAAAGGCCAATATCTTTCAGGCTGAATCCGCGCGCCGTGTGCAAATATAGCGGCAGCCAGATGAGGTAGAACCACCAAACCGAGTCAGCCAAGAAGCGCGCCAGAACGATGCCCCACACTCCTGGATGACGAAGTAACCCGCGCCAACTGGGGCTGCCGGCCCGCTCCGATTCGGTCTGGCCGGAAAGGATATAACGCCGCTCACTCGCGTGAATCCACGGATGCCGTTCAGGAAGGCGGTAAAAAATCAGCCAAAGAACCAGCCAAATGAAACCCATCGACCCGGTGACCACAAAAGTGGTCTGCCAGCCGTAACCGAGCTCCAGCCACACTACCAGGGGCGCCGCGATGGCGGAGCCGAGAGCCGCTCCCGAATTGATGATGCCCATCCCGAGCGCCCGCTCTTGGGTGGGAAACCATTCCGCGGCCGTTTTTGTCGCCGCGGGCCAGTGTCCGGCTTCACCCACGCCGAGGCCCAGCCGGAACGCGCTTAGGCTGAACAAGCCTCGCGCCCAGGCGTGCGCCACTTCGGCAATTGACCAGACCGCCATCGCCGCCGCAAATCCACGGCGGGTTCCAACCCAATCGTGAAGCTTGCCGAAGAACGTCTGGCCCAGCGAGTAAGTGAGCAGGAACCACGTGTTCACACTCGCGTAGGCCAGATTGGAAAGGTGCAAATCAGCGCAAATAACGGGCGCAAGAACGGAGACGGTGAGGCGGTCGATATAACTGATCAGCGTGGCCAGAAAGACCAGCGTAACGATCCACCAGCGAAGGCCGCGGATGCAAATTCCCGCCGATCCCGGTTCGGAGCTGAGCGTGACCGGCATGGGTTAGTTGGTGATGCCCGCGGGAACCCAGTGAATCAAATCCTTCGACCGCGAAAGACCCAGGCGGTTCCATCCCCGGTGAAGGTATGCCGTCTGCTCGTTCCGGCCCGCGTAAAGCAGGTAGAAGTAGCCGTCCTCGTTCCGCCAGTCGTAAAGCGCGGCGGCATCGGCGCGGACAAAGCGATTGAAAGCCTCGGGTGCGGCGTGAATGGGCAGGCCATTGCCCCAGTCGAGCCAGTTGTTTTGATGAAGCTGCGTGTAAAGATACTCGTGATGGCCGTGCGGATAATCCGAGCTTAGAACGCGCCATTTGCCGTCGATCCGAAGGAAGGTAAAATTCTCGTGGATTAAGCCGTTTTCCTTACCGTCAGGCATCGTTAATGCGGCAAAACCCGATCCCACGAAGGACCACGGACCCTCAAGAGACTTTGAGAAAGCGACGCGTGGCGCCGGATGGTTTTGCATATTCTGCTTCCAAATCAGATAGAAACCGCTCTTCGCGCCGGCAATGGCCGCATCGATCACGCGCTCGCCCGCCGTCAAGTTGGGAGCGAGCCGGCGCCGGGCTGACCAATGAACCAAATCGGGAGAAGTCATGTAGAAAAGCTGGTCCGGCTTGGCTGGATCGTCTCCCCAGGAATTGAAGGAAAGTTCGTAGACAGACCCGGCTTTTCGAACGTCGGGCGAACACATTCCAATCCACCCGTCTTCTTCGCCATCAAAATCAAGGATAGGCTTGGAGTAAGTTCTGAAGTCGCGCGTTTCGACCTCGGCCACGTGACTGCGTACCCGCCCGTGATCCTCGTAAAAGGCGGAAAAAAAGACGTAGAACTTACCCTGCCGGTAAGCCATTGCCGCATCTTTAATCGACCAATGAGGGTAAGTAAGGACCGGGTTGTGAAGCGCGCTCCAGTTGATGAAAGGCTTCTTCGCAGCGGCGGAGGCGCTGAGCGAGGCCAGCAGAAAAAGTGTCATACAAGTTTGCTTCATTAAGAGCTCTCAGGCTTCACAATCCACCAGCACGTGAATGGCGCTGCTTCCCGGGTCGTCACGGAGAGCAAAGGCTTGCTGAATTTGGCTGAGTGGAACGTGATGAGTCACCATCTCCGCCGTGTTTACCAGCCCATCGAGCACCATTTCAACGCCTTGTTGGAAGAGCCGCCGCATATCCATATCGCGTTTTGGCTCCGTCGAATAGATGTCCAGGCGCTTCCGGTGCACCTTGAAAAAATCAAGCGGCTTCCGGCACACTCCAATGCACCCATAGAGCACAATCCGGCCTGCGAAAGCGCAACACTCAATCGCGTCCACCACGCCGTCACCTTCGAGCAGACAGGGGATGACCACGTCGAAGCCGCTGGCGAAGTCCTTTTCTACAACCTGCATCGTGGGGGTGTCTGGCGAAGGGATCCTGTAGGTATGCGTGGCGCCGTATTTTTTCGCCAGCGCAAGATTCGTCTCCTTCAGATCGGTGACCGCGAGCGACCTCGGACTGAAGAGTTTCACCACCTGCGTTAGCATGAGGCCGCTCACTCCCTGGCCCATGATGAGCACGTTTTTGCGCTGGTCAATCGACCCAAGCTCAGCCGAGTGGATCACGCCCGGCAGGACCTCGATCAAGCTCGCAGCCGCCAGCGGAAAGTCCTTGGGCAGCACTTTGACGTTGAACGGCCGGCAGACGATATATTCCGCAAAGGCGCCCCAAACGTAACGGCAGGCCACCGGATCGCCTATTTTCAGGCCCACGACGGCGGGCCCTAGCTTATCGATGACGCCTGCCACCTCGTGTCCCAGCCGCGCTGGCGCGCTGACAAACTCAGGCTGGCGGGTTCCCCGGTAGGTCTCGACGTCCGAGCCGCAAACGCCCACCCACTTGATCTTGACGCGAATCTCCCCGTGGCCGGGCTCGGGGATTTCCGCATAGGCGAGCGAAAGATGCTTTGTGCCCTCAAGAATGGCGACGCGCTGCGCCTCAGGATGATCTTTGTTCACCAGCTTCAGTTTGGCTTGAGCCATTCGAGTTGTCATAGGCCGTCTGCTAAGACTATCGCCTTCTATGCAATTTCGTCTTTATGCGAAGCGGAGAAAGTTTTGCCTTAAACGGAAGCGAAGTTCATCTGACGCTGGAAACGCTGAAAAGATTGAAGAGACGATCCGGAGCGGCCCGGGGAGCGGCCAAAGCTGTGAGTTCAGTCATAACTCCCAAGCATTATACAACCGCATGACCGCGAAAGTTTGGCAAAAGCTGAGGCAGAGATCAAAACCCGTATTCTGGCCGTCTACTACGGCGAGGTTGTGGGGGAAGGCTGGTAAGGCTTGAAGCCCGCCAGCGCCATGCCGCGTTGCGCCTCCGGGTTCTTCATGAACGTCTCCCAAACGAATCCGGTACGCAGATTCTCCGCCATGAGCATGGTAATTCCCGTGTCGATTCCGATCACATCCTTGTCATACCAATTCTTGAGCGGGTTGAACGCATTCACGAATCCGTATTTGCTCCACGCGCGTTCGCCGTAGCGCTTCTTGATGTTTTGGAGCACGCGCAGGGTGGCCTGCGGCAGCATAGGCAGCGAGCCTCCGGCGGCGCTGGGCACAATAGTTCCATCGATAGGCCCGATGGCAGGGGGACCGCCCCAAACCACGTAGCCCTTCTCTGAATCCGAGGCGGTAATGCCCCACAGGTCCTCGCTGTAATCGGGAAACTGCTTTCCCAGCTCCACACAGAAAAGACGATGGGCCTCTGTCGCGGCGGTGGAGTTTTGAAAATAATCGGCGTACTGGTCGCGTTTATTGCGGAAATCAAACCAGGCTTGCGAGTACTGATGCACGAACAAAGGGGCAAACGAGCCAACGTACCGCAGGCCGTCATATTCAAACGTAATCCGCTTCCATGCGTCCCAGGTCTCTTTTCGCAAAGGATGAGTGGATGACCCCATGCCCAGCAGATACATCATCATGAGTTCGCTGTAATCGTCCCAGCGGTAGGGCAGGAAGCCGATGTCTGGCATCCATCCCTGCGAAAGCAACGGGGTGTCCTCCGCCACCCAGGTCCAGTCCACCCGGTTGAAGATATCGAGCGCCAGCCGGCGGACCTCGTAGTTCCTGAAATGCTCCCGGCAGGTGAGAACCCCGCAAAGCAAGATAGCCGTGTCAATGGACGAAACTTCCGAATCCCACAGCCGTTCCCCCGTATTCACATTGGCGAAGTGGAAAAAAAAGCCCCGGTGGTTCGTCAGCTTCTTCCACAGAAAACGCAGCGTGGTCAGCACGCGCGCCGTAGCCTGGGGCAGCGGAATAAACCCGCGTTTCTGGCCGATGCAGAGGGCCGTCAGCCCAAAGCCCGTCGCCGCAATACTGGCCACCACAATGTTATCCGGAGCGCGCACGTTACACCGGTCCTTCACCAATCCGGTTTGCGCGCTGGCCTGTTCCCAGAAGTAGTTAAAACTGGCTTTCTCCATGTCGTCCAGAAACTGGTCATCGTCCTTCGACAGCGTGATTTTGGCGGGCGCAGGCGCCAGCCGGACGCTTCCTTCCTGGGGTCCCACGATCTCAGGGAGTATCCCGAGTCCGGCAAAGGGCAGGCTTACACCCATCCCCAAAATCTGTTTCAATAACTCCCGGCGCGAAGGATGAACTCGATAACCGGCCCCTTTTCTGTCCATGCAGGTAATTTTAGATGATTTATGCTTTGGAAGGGCGAATGAAAAGAAGCGCGCCGGAAAAAATTAACCGCCATTCCGGGCCATTGAGTCATCGGGAAAAATCGCGTATGGGCAGTCTGCGCCTGAAAAAACGGCGTAAAATATGCTTGAAGGATGGCCGGATGACGGGCAGGCGGAAGGCGTTGATCGGGGTGGCGGTTGTCATGGCTGCGGGCGCAGCCGCGGCCGCGGTGTTTCTAGTCCGCGCCAACAAAAGGCAGCCGATATCGCTCAAGGGAACGGTCATCATGCGGGCCTCCGAGGCGAACAGGGAACTGCCCATCGCCGGCGTGGAGATTACCGCGGCCGATGGCATGGCGGCTGGCGAATGCAGGTCCGCTTCTTCCGGATTCTTCGAGTTGACTTTGCGTAAAGGGATCAGGCTGCGTCAGCCCGTCGTCCTTGAATTCCGGCGGTCGGGTTACCAGCCATTGAACCTCAGAATACTTGCCGGCGGCAGCGCCCTCTACGTGGCCCGGATGACGCAGATTGACCAGCCCGAGCCCGTCAATCCTCACCGTCCCGAAACCGCGGTGTCCAATATCTCGGTGCGGTACTCCGTAAAGGCTACGAGGGTGGTCAACGTCGGCAGCGCCGTAAAAACATTTCAAGTGGTGAATACCGGCAACGCGCCTTGCAATGGCCGGAAGCCATGCTCCCCCAATGGAAGATGGAAGGCGGCGATTGCCTCTGCGTCCCTCGATGCGGACGAGGGAAACGTCTTCCGCAACGCCAGAGTCTCTTGTATTGCCGGCCCCTGCCCTTTCACCAAGATCGTGTCTGACCACTTTTCGGGCGGCGGGCGCTTCATCAGCGTGTCCGCTCTCGATTGGTCAGACACCGCCACGTTCTTGTTCGAGGCTGAGGTGTTTCATCCTATGGCCAGCGACAGCGTGCGTGTGTCCTACCCCGTCATTTTCGGCCGGGCGCTGAATTTCACCGTGCCTGCCGCAGCCGAAGGCGTGTGCATTAAGGCCGAGATCGATGGAGGGTCTATTGTCTTCCCCCTGGGACCCGATCTCCTCTTGCGATGGGCGGGTTGCAACGCCAGAGTCAATCCGGACCAAACGAAAGTCTACCGGTGTGAGCTCAAGCCCGGCTTCCGGTTTGGATAGTCACTTGCGGCGGCCTCTGGCCGTCGGTTTTTAAATGGTAATGACCGGCAGCCAGAGGCCGCCGCTACAGGACCTTCCCTTTGAGCGTCTGTGTCCCCCTATGATCTTTGATAACGAAACAGAATATTGATACGTCTTATTGGAACATAGGCTGCTTCGTCTGCGTACTTGTCCATGAGGAGACGTTTAAATGTCCACGCTGATGCAGGATCTTCGCTATGCCTTCCGCCGCTTGCGCATGTCGCCCGGATTCGCGCTGGTGTGCATCATCACGCTCGCTCTTGGAATCGGCGCCAACACCGCTATTTTTACCTTGGTCGACGCGGTGATGCTCAAAAGCCTTCCGGTGTCTGACCCCGGCCAGCTCTATCGCGTCGGCAACGCTGACAATTGCTGCGTGCTGGGCGGAATGCAGGATAACTGGGACATCTACTCTTACGACCTGTACAAACAATTCCGCGATCACACGCCCCAATTCAGCCAGATGGCCGCTTTTCAAGCCGCTCTGTCGGCCTTGAGCGTGCGGCGCAGTTCCGCCACCGGCCCGGCGGAGGCCTACAACGGCGAGTTCGTCTCGGGCAATTACTTCTCCACGTTTGGCATCGGCGCTTTTGCGGGGAAGGTCATCACTCCGTCTAACGATAAGGCCAGCGCCATGCCCGTGGCCGTGATGAGCTACCGGACGTGGCAAACGCATTTTGGCGGCGACCCCTCGGTGATTGGCGCAACGTTCACCATCAACACCATGCCGTACACCCTCGTGGGCGTCGCGCCGCCGGGTTTCTTCGGCGATACCTTGCGCACCGATCCTCCGGATTTCTGGCTGCCGCTCTCGACCGAACCCGCCCTGCAAGGGATCAACTCAATCCTCAAACTCCCCGGAATGCACTGGCTGCACGTTATCGGGCGCTTGAAACCCGGCGTGCGCCTGGCCAGCATCCAGCCCGAAGTTACGGTGGAATTGCAGCGATGGCTCCGCGCGCAGCCTGACTTGACGGCTTACGACCGCTCCCAGATTCCGAAGCAGCACATCACGATTGCGCCCGGCGGGGGCGGCGTAACCTCCATGCAGGATCAAACCAAATCGGGACTTCTCCTGCTCATGATTATTGCCGGGATCGTTTTGCTGATTGCCTGCGCCAACATTGCCAACCTGTTTCTGGCGCGCGGCGCCGCCACTCGCTCTGACACCGCCATCCGCGTGGCGCTCGGCGCTCCGCGCATGAGGCTCATCCGGCAGATCATCACCGAAAGCGTCTTGCTTGCGGTTCTCGGCGGCCTGGCTGGACTGGTGATCGCTTTTGTGGGCACGCGCGCCATCTTGCTCGTCGCCTTTCGCGGCGCGCACTTCGTGCCCATCAGTTCCACGCCCTCGCTGGCCGTGCTCGGTTTTGCCTTTCTACTCTCTTTGATGACGGGGGTCATCTTCGGGGCCGCGCCCGCCTGGGTCACTTCGCACGCTCATCCCGCCGACGCGCTGCGCGGGGCAGGGCGCTCCACGCGCGACCGCTCTTCGCTGCCGCGAAAAGCCCTTGTCGTCCTGCAGGTTGCTCTCTCCGTGGTGCTTTTGATTGGGGCGGGACTGCTCACCGAAAGTTTGCGCAATGTCGAAAACCAGAACTTCGGCTTCACGCCGCAAGGCCGGCTAATTGTGCGGGTGAATCCCGCTCTTGCCGGATACAAACCGGAACAACTGTACGGACTCTACCAGCAGCTTGCGCAGCGCCTGCCGCAAATTCCCGGCGTCATCAGCGCCAGCTATTCGATTTATAGCCCGATGCGCGGTGATAACTGGGGCTTTGGCTTTCACATCGAAGGCCGCCCGCCCGAGGAGCGCGACGGCTCG
>JBOGJY010000129.1:0-9516 GCA_050745325.1 Terriglobia bacterium | reverse complement strand
TCGATGGATTTGCGATTGATGTCTTCGCGCCGGATGCCGTAAGACCACGGGTCCTGTTCGCGGCTGCCGAGAGTGGTATGGGTGCGGCAGAGGGGATAGAAGGCGCCGGCTTCGAGCCATCGGGTGTAAAGGTCCGGGCTGGGGCTTTCCGCAAATCCGCCGATATCGGCGCCGGCAAAGGGGAGGCCCGAGAGTCCCATGTTCATCAGCTCCGTGATGCTGATTCGCAGGTGGTCCCATGTGCTTGAGTTGTCTCCGGTCCATACGGCGGCATATCTCTGCCCACCCGCATAGGTATCACGGGTAAGCACAAAGGGCCGCTCGTTGGGGCGAAGGCGCAGCACGCCGTCGCGCGTGGCGCGGGACATCAACATGCCGTAGACGTTGTGAATCTTTGCGTGAGGGCTATGGAGGCCATGATCGTAAAAGACGGTATCGAGCGGCATCGTTTTCGTAGGCACATTGAAAACGGAGGGCTCGTTCATATCGTTCCAGAAGCCGGCAATGCCGTCGGGGACCAGCCCGCGGTATAACGAACCCCACCAGTCGCGCGCTTTTAGGGATGTGAAATCAGGAAAAGCGCTGATGCCTGGCCAAACGGCGCCTTCGTAGACCGAGCCGTCCGGATTGGTGACGAACTCGTGCCCTGCGAGACCTTGTTGATAGACCCAATAATTCGGATCAACCTTAATTCCGGGATCGAGGATTGTGACCAGGCGGAACCCTTCTTTGCTGAGACCGGCGGCCATTCCCGCCGGATCAGGAAAATGGGTCTTATCCCACGTGAAAACGCGGTAGCCGTCCATGTACGCGATATCAAGATAAATGACGTCGCACGGAATGTTGCGCTCACGGAAATTATCAGCAATGAAGCGAACCTGTTTCTCAGAAGTGTAACTGTAGCGGCTCTGCTGGTAGCCGAGCGCCCAGCGCGGCGGAAGCGGTGTGCGGCCCACCAAGTCTGTGAATTGTTCCAGGACCGTCTTCGGATCGGGTCCGTAGAAGAAGTACTAGTTCATCTCGCCGCCCTCGGCGCCGAAGGAATACAGGTTGCGAAACTCCGAGCCGAAATCGAAGGTGGAGCGGTAAGTATTATCAAAGAAAATGCCGTAAGCCCGGCCGTTCCGAAGCGCGATGAAGAAGGGAACGTCCTGGTAAAGGGGATCGGTATTCGCTCCCCAGCCAAAAACGTCTGTATTCCACATCACGTAGCTGTGGCCGCGTTTGTCGAGCGGTCCAGCCTTCTCGCCCAAACCGAAATAGTGCTCGTCCGGGGGCATCCACTTCCAGCAGCGGACGTTGCCGCCATCAGAAGCCATTCCCCGCTGGTCCGCATCTTTTGAAATCAACTGCCCAGTTGAATCGTAAAAGGCGACGCGGAAGGGTGAAAGCTGGACGCGGACTTCGAGGTCGCGGGTTTTCAGGACGCGCGTATTTCCGGAGCCTGAAAACTCCACGGGAATAAGAGGCCAGTTCTTTTTCATCACCGCCCAAGAATAATCAGGCCCAAATCTGGAGCCGGTCGTCATACGAACGCGGACAAGGTCCGGAGCAAGCGCGGTGACGGCGATTACGGAGTCCTTTCCACGAAAAACCATACGATTGCCCTGGGGAGGCAGGGCGCTCACCGGCCCGGCGGGACGCCAGACTGCGGCTAGCGGTATTGCCGCGATCACCAGTACCGCCAAAAGCTTGAGAGTGATTTTCAGCGAACGCACGGCAGCCTTCGGAGTGAGCCTGGCCGCCTGGCCCGGCTCAACTCTAGTTTGCTTTAAGGCGCAGGATGCGTGGCGGTTGCGGGCGCTCGCGCTCGGCTCACAACGGGACTTATGGACGCTATGATTCATAGCGGGGATTTTAGCACGAGGAATGAAACGCTGTTCTTAATGATCTATCAGCTTAATTCCTTATCGTCCCGCGGCCCCGCCTCGCTCAGCGGTTTCGCCGCTGGATCGAAAGTCTGATCCGGGCTTCACTTTATCGTACAGTACGATCAGCGGCTGATAGAATAGAGGTTGTTGAGCGCCGGCGAAGGAGAATCCAAAGCGGCCGCTTTCGCGTTGTGGCTGCGATCCAACGACCTACTGTGACGTCAAACATTCCCATCGAACTCTCCGGTGTTTCCATTTCATTTGGCGACAAGCAAGTGCTCACAGACGTTTCTTTCCGCTTGGGCGGCGGGGAAACTCTTTTCCTTCTCGGCGTGACGGGCTCAGGAAAGTCGGTCCTGCTGAAACTTATCGCCACCCTGCTCAAGCCGGACTCGGGCCAAATTCTGATTGAGGGGGAAGACACCGCTTCGCTCGGAGAAACCGGGCTGAACGCGCTTCGCAAACGCATGGGTATTGTCTTTCAGGAAGGGGCGCTCTTCGACTCCCTCTCTGTTTATGAGAACATCGCCTATCCGATGCGCGAATCCGGGAAGCGCGCGGACGAAGAGAAAATTGAGCAGGCGGTGCGGCAGGTGCTGGGTTTTGTAGAGATGGAGGACGCAATTGACAAAATGCCGGCGGAACTCTCCGGCGGGATGCGCCGCCGGGTTTCGGTGGCGCGCGCCATCGTCACCCGGCCGGGGATCATGCTTTATGACTCGCCCACCGCGGGCCTGGACCCTGTCACCGCAAACACCATCAATATTTTGATTGCGAAGTTGCGCGATCTGAACGGCGTCGCGTCAATTGTCGTGACGCAGCGCGTGCAGGACGCGTTTTTTCTCAGCGATGTTTTCTTTTCCCAGGGAAACCAGAAGACGGGGGAGCCTCGTGACGCTTCGAAGCCCCCAACCTGGTTCATGGTCCTGCGGGATCAGCGGGTTTATTTCTGGGGAAAGCGGGATGATCTGATCAAGAGCCGCGATCCCTATTTGCTCGAGTTTATTTCCTGACGGGCGCAACCGTGTTGGTTTCGATTAGAATGTGGGTTGGCGAGTTTCAAGGCGCCGCCGGCCCCAACGAGTTCAGAGACAGGGGCCTGATGGCGAATACCCTTCAAATTCCACTGAAATGGAGATGAACTATGCCTCAGCGCAAGGACCTCCCATGGAGCCAGCTTCGCGTGGGATTGATGGTAGCGGTTGCCCTGATTATCCTGGTGGTGGGCCTCTTCTTTGTCAGCGGCCACGTGGGGTTCTTCACCAGCCAGTACAGGATCGAGGCCTATTTCCCCGAAGCGCAGGGCCTGCAAGCGGGCGCCGCAGTGCAACTGGCGGGCGTGCCGGTCGGCAGTGTCAGCGCCATCCGCCTGTCTCCCTATAAAGATCCCAAACGCGCCGTCCAGGTCGTGATGAGGATCGGACGCCGTTTTCAGTCCGACATCCGGAACGACTCGGTGGCGGACATCGAAACCGCCGGCCTGCTGGGTGAAGGGTTCGTGGACATCACGCGAGGCAGCACCGCATCGGCGCCGATTCCGCCCGGCGGTGAAGTCAAAACGCTGCAGCAGGCGGATATCAAACAAGTCGTACAGAATGCGAATGACGTGCTCACCAACCTCACCGATTTGTCAGCAAAGTTAAACGGCGTGACCAGTCAGATCACCACCGGTAAAGGCACCGTCGGGAAATTCATCTACGACCCGTCGCTCTACAACCGGATGGATGACTCGGTGGCGAAGTTGCAGGACCTGATGGACAACATCTCGAGCGGGAAAGGGACGATCGGAGAACTGCTGGTGAATGACGCTCTGGCCAAAAAGCTGAACGCCACCGTGGACCGCGCCAACCAGATGATGGACCAGATCCAGCATGGAAACGGGACGGTGGCGAAGTTTCTCAACGACCCGGCTGCCTATAATAATTTCAACCAAACGCTGGCTCAGGCTCGCGCTCTGGTGACGAACATCAATCAGGGAAACGGAACGCTGGGCAAGCTTGCCAAAGACCCGCAGCTTTACGACCGCCTGAACGAGGTGGCCGGCAACTTCGATACTATTAGCGGCCGGATGGCGAAGGGCCAGGGGTCACTGGGGCTGCTCTCTACCGATACCAAGCTTTACAACAATCTCACAGACAGCTCCCAATCGCTGCGCGAGTTTCTCGACGAATTCCGCAAAACGCCCAAGAAATACCTCACGCTTCACGTCCACATCTTCTGAAGCGGCGCAATGCGCGTTCAGAAGGTAAGACGCGCGGCAAGCTGAGCTTCGCGCCCTGGTGTCATGGCCATGGTGACGGTTCCGAATTGAGGCTCGTTGACAAAACGGTTGGGCGTGCCCAGGTTCGTGTGGTTGAGGGTGTTGAAGAACTCCGCCCGCAACTGGAGCTTGACCCTCTCCACGATGCTGAACTCCCGCGTGAGCGCCAGATCCATGGTCTGCATTCCCGGCGCCTGAACCGAATTGCGTCCCGCATTTCCAAACTGATAGGCAGGGGGCGCAGCAAAAGCCGCCGGGTTAAACCAAAGCGTAGCGTTCTCGGCGCCGGCAGGAAAAACTGGTTGACCGGTCACGTCGCCGCGGATCGGACTTTCGCCGAGCAGCGTGCCGGCGTTGGCCGTGTCCCCGAAGACCGAAATAGTCAGCGGCATGCCACTCTGCGCCTGATAAATGGATGAGAGGTTCCAGCCAGAGGTTAAACGGCGCAACAACGCCTGGCGCCGCCATCCGGGAAGTTCGTAGACCACGCTCACCACAAAGCGCAGCGGAACGTTGCAGCCCAGGCCCTTTTCCGCGTCCAGGTCACTATTGTTCTGCGGAATGGCGGACTCATCCATGGGCGAGCGGAAGTCCGGCGCATTGGTCAGGTTTTTGGACCACGTGAAGTTGGAAAGCAACGCAAGTCCGTGCCCGAACGGACGCCTCACATCCACCCACCCAGCGTCATACCAGCTCTGCGCGGAGTTCTCGAGATAGTTAATCGAGGAGACGTGGGATGTATAGCTCGCGATCGGGAACCCCGCCGGGAAAACCGTCCCCGGCAAAAAGCTGATGGTTTGGTATGGGCGGCGCGGGCCAACAGCGCCCGGGCCGGGCGGCGCGTTGTTGATGAGGTGAGCCCGCTGAAGGTGAAATCCGCGTTCGCCGCGGTAGCCTAATTCCACAACCGTATTACCGGGCAGCGCCTTTTGCACCGAAAAACTCCACTGATTCACGTATTGGGGCGGGGCGTTTAACTGCGTGGCAGCATAGCTGATGGTGGTTTGTCCGAGGACCGCCGGCCCAAAGTTATACCCGTTCAGACTGGGAATGTAGTTGTTGCTCTGGTCCGTCTCGGCAAATACCAACGGAGGCTGGTGCCGCTGATTACACCACGTATTCGCATCTACCGGCGTATAAAACACGCCAAATCCGCCGCGTACCACCAGGCCGAGCCGCCCACCCGTGGCGTGCGCGAAACCGAAACGCGGCGCGAAATCGAGCGCGTTGGCATAGATTAAACCCTTCGGCATTCCGAGCTGGCCACCAATGAAGAAGTAGGGCGTACCGTTCTTGAAAACAATATTGCTGTTGGGATTGTCCGTGTCCCAAAGCGGTTGGGTGTACTCGTATCGCAGGCCGAGATCAAGCGTCGTCCGGTTGGTCACGCGCCAAGTGTCCTGGACGAACGCGTCCAGGTACCATTGCTGTAAGTCCATGACCGGGATGCCCGCTTGCCGTTGCCGGGCGGCGGGTAAACCCAGCAAAAAACTGGCGAGCCCGGAACCCGTTCCATCGTTGGAAGCGGTTTGGGTGGTGAAGCCGTTGGTAAACTGATAGTAACCCCGGTTATCAAAAAAACCCCACATCGGCCAGTAGAAGTAGCGGTAATCGCCCCCGATCTGCAGCGAATGCCGTCCCATTTCACGATTGAGGATGTCACCCGCCTGAAAAACGGTGTCCCAGTCCTGCACCGGCGTTGCGCTGTAACTATCCCCCATGCCGCTATACCCTTGAATGTCAAACCACGGCATTCCCCACGCGCCCTTGCCTCCATAGCCCACACCCTGAATGCCAAGCTGCGAAATGTAGTCGTTGGTGAAGTTGTTTTGTGAATAGCGGTGCATCGAAAGCCGCGACAGGCCGAACCAAGTGACGTTGACCGACGATGGAGAGACGATGTGGGTATAGGCAATGGTCAAGTTCTGGGCCAGATTATCGTCAAACGCGCCGAATCCAGGAAGGTTCTGCGGAGTGAAGTCACGCTCCTGCTCAAAAGTGTAGCGCCCGAAGAGGCTGTCTCCGTGGCGCAGGTTACGGTCGATTCGGAGCGTCCCCTGGTCGGAATAGTTCCGATTTGTGCGCAGATCGAGGTAATTGTTCGAGTCGGGGCCAGTGGGCATAGGGGCTGACATGCTGCCCATCGCCATTCCTCCCGTACCGGCCATGCCCATGCCAGACATCATGTTCGGCAGTGGGATATGCTGCAGTACCTGTTGGGATACTGAATTCATGTCTTGGGAAGGAATCATGTCGTTCGCAAACGGCTGGCGAAGCGTTTGAGGGTTCGAAGGCCCCGCCGGCAAGCTGGGATTGTAAGCAGGGTTGGGCGCCGTCGTGGCGGGATTGTAGATGTTCTCTCCAGTCTGGCTGAAGTCACCGGCGCGCTCCGCTGCTGAGGGCACGGTGTCAATCTGCGCCAGGCCGTTGCTGAGCGTGAATTCTTCGTAGTTCATGAAGAAGAATGTCTTATTACGCTGCAGCGGACCTCCGAGCGACACTCCAAAATTATTTTGTGCGAGGTGGGGGATGTTGCTGGGGTCGGTAAACGAACGCGCATCGAGCGAGCTGCTGCGAACAAACTCGTAGACATCGCCGTGAATCTGGTTGCCGCCGGATTTGGTGACGATGTTAATTTGTGCGCCGCCTGCGTCCCCAAACTCCGCCGAGTAGCTTCCGGTTTGAACCTTAAACTCCTGAACCGCGTCAACCGAGGGGCTTAACGCCTGGCTTCCAAAGGTCGGATCAGTATCGGTTGACCCATCGAGAAGGAAATAATTTGCGTTCGGCCGGCCGCCACCCACGCTGAGCGCCGAGTTTTCCTGCGGCCGCCAGTAGAGAGGATTGGTACCGCCGCTCTGCGCGCCGAAGCCTTGATGCGCGCCCGCGGCAAGCAGCGCCAAGTCGAGAATGTGCCTTCCGTTCAAGGGTAGTTCGTGCACCAGCGTTGGTTCAATCACCTCACCCAGAGTGGCATCCGAGGTCCGCAGCGTCTCGACCCCCGCCACCACCTGCACGCTTTGATTGACAACGCCCACACTCATTGTCCAATCCAGCCGTAACACCTGATTTACTTCTAATTGGAAGTTGCGAACTTGCTGGGAGAAGCCTTGCACATGGGCTTGAATCACATAAGGTCCTGGGTCGAGGCTGGGGAAACTGTACGTGCCGCTGGATGTGGTTGTGGTGACGCGCTCAAGGCCCGTACTCGTTTCAGTGAGCGTTATTCGCACACCGGGAAGCGGCAGGCCTTTGGCGTCCGTCGCCAAACCTGATACTCGCGCGCTATTCGCCTGCGCGCGGGCCAGCGGGCTAGCCATCGGAATCATTAGAGCAACTGCACACAATACTAGCCAACGTCTCATTGAAATCACCCTCGCAATTTTTATTTATCTGCTTATTATCAAGAGGTTGCAAGGAGCCCTGGCAGCAACCCAAGCTCTTTCGTCAAGTCCGTTAGAGGTTACGTTTAAAGGCAAGCGCGGGTCAATATCTGAAGATGTTAGTACGAGGATAAAAATAAAGCGTATCGCTGATTTAATCTATTAGCCGCGGTTCATCCCGTATGCCCCCCTCACCCGTCCGGCTATGCCAGACACCCTCTCCCCTGCGGGGCGAGGGAAAAGGAGTTCGATAACAACCCTCTCCCTCCCGGGAGAGGGTGGCGAGCCCTTCGACTCCGCTCAGGGTAAACTCCGCGAACCGGGTGAGGGCTGTAGCGGCGGCGTCTCGCCGCCGGTCTTTACTCTTAAAAACCGGCGGCCAGAGGCCGCCGCTACAACTGCCGCTATAGAGAAAGCTGCCTGTAATTCTCAATAGCAGCGGTTCATGGCGCTTTGTAATATCGGCGAAGGCTGAAAATACGAACGGAGGGGCATCGCTTTAGAGTCTGTGTGACAACCCGCATTTGTAGCGCCGGGCTTCAGCCCGGCACACCCGTTTTCTTGCATTTGCCGCCCTGAAGGACGGCGCTACGCGGCTTCCCGAAAAGTTGTCACACAGACTCTTTAGCTGTGCGCCGTTCCGCTTTCCAAGACGAATGAATTTTCAGGGCTGTCCTCCATATTGATGACGCGCGCATTCCGCAAAAAATCGGGCAGGCTGGACGGGCGCTGGGTGAAGACCACTAGATCGCTTTCGTCGAAGCCGCCCTGCAAACCCGTCAACAGTTCAGGCCCAAGACCAGGCTCAGAACCGTTCGCCAGCACGGGTTCGAGCACGGCAAGCTCTTCCAGCACGGCATAAACAATCTCGCCCGCGGGCGCCAGGCGCGTTCTAACTTTGCCTCCCGCAAACTGCAAAAGCGAGCCTTCCGCCGAAGCCTGCCAGACGAGGCGCGCGCAAAGGTTGATGGCGCGCTCGAAGCGCAGGCGCGCCGCGTCGCTGAGATCGACGACACCTGCGTCAAACACAATCACCAGGCGGTTTTCCTCGTCGCGCGCGAACTCGCGCACCATCAGCTTTTGGGTTTTGGCTGTCGCTTTCCAATCCACCTGCCTTGCCGAGTCGCCGTCCTGGTAGGCTCGCAGCGCGTAGAGGTCCGAACCGTGACCCTTGTGCACGCCTTCCAACTCACCCCGAATCATGGGAAGCGCAGCGCCTGATTCCTGCGCGGCTTCGACGCGCGGCAGAACGAGAATCTCCTGATCCGCAAGAAGGATGCGCTTCCGGCGCAGAATGCTGAACGGGAATTTGGAGCTGACCTCGAAACAATCCTCGTGATAGCGGCCGCGGCGCGGGAACCGAAGCTCGACGCGCTCGCGCACCGATCCGCGGGCAGGAACGAAGGGCGCATAGACCGGCGCGGTCAGGATGTTCCGCTCTGGCTGCGCGGCCTCAATGACACGCCCGCCCGTCTTCCGCTGCCCCGTGGTCACGGTGAGCGAATAGGCGGGTATGACGCGCTTCAGGTTCCGAATCGTGATCCCGGTGCGGACGGCCTCGCCGGCGAAGACGTGTTCCGGCAAGGCCAAATTCAGTGTCAAGCCGCTCAGCACGGCCTTCGAAAGGATCCCCGAAACCAGCATCCCAGCCAGAAGAATAGCAAGGATCATGAAGAGCAGGTTGTTGCCGGTGTTCACCGAAGCGATGGCGATGAGGACTGTGATGAGCAGATAGACCGCGCCCTCGCGGGTGAGCTCGTACTCAATCTTGAGTTCCCATCGTTTCCGGAAGGTCTGGCGGACAAGGTGCGGCACCACCTTCACCGCTACCAGGCCCACGGCCCCGAGCGCGAGCACTGCCAAAACCACGCTCAGACCGTAGCGCCCTTCGTAGCGGAGTTCGCTCGCCGAAAGCGCCAGCAGCAGCGAGAGAGCGAGTCCCGCGATCGTCCCGGCAACGCCCCGCCAGCCTGCTTTTCCGCTCACTGATTGGTCCCGGCTG
>JBOGJY010000128.1:0-6040 GCA_050745325.1 Terriglobia bacterium | reverse complement strand
CCTCTGGCCGCCGGTATTTACTCTTAAAAACCGGCGGCCAGAGGCCGCCGCCACAAACTAGCGATCCATTGCAAACTCCCAGGCCGTTCACGAAAGGTTCTTCAGCGCCGCGAGCACTTCGTCTGGCTCAGGCATGACGCCAATCTCATAAATCTTAGTCCACGCAATCTTGCCGTTCTTGTCGACGATGAAAATGGCGCGATCATTGACGAATGGGATGCTGTGCTTGGTTGGAGGGAACACGCCGTAAGTTTTGGCGATCTCCGCATAAGGCCAGCGGTCGCTGGCGATGGGATAGCTTACACCGCCCAAATCTTTCTGAAACGCTTTGTGCGTAAAAACAGTATCTGTAGAAATCGCCACTACTTGAGCGCCTGCCGCGCTGAACTTTGCCACCTCAATTTCGAACGCCGCAAGCTCGCTCTGGCACACCGGCGTAAAGTCGAGAGGGTAAAACAGGATCACCACCTTCTTGCCTTTGTGCATGGAAAGCTGAAATTCCCCCTGATTCTCGCCCGTTGTGGAGCCCAGCTTGAAATCGGGCGCCACATCACCCACGTTCAACGCCATTCGCCTACCTCCGAAGAGTAAATTGACTTATTTACTCATTGAGCCATTGGCTCATTGAAAAAGCAACTGCCGTGAGGAAATGAAGCCATATCCCCACGATTCAATTTTTAGTTGTTTTGATTTTCGACCAGCTCCCGGGCGCGCTGGGCAGCGCGGACCACGGCCTTGATCAGTGTAACTCGCAGTCCGCCTTCTTCAAGCTCAAGCAGCCCGTCGATGGTGCAGCCGGCAGGCGTCGTCACCATGTCCTTGAGCTTGGCCGGATGCTCGCCGCTTTGAAGGACCAGCGCGGAAGCGCCGAGGAGAGTCTGTGCGGAGAGTTCTGTTGAAAGCTCGCGCGGAAGCCCCAGCTTGACGCCGGCTTCGGCGAGCGACTCGATGATGGTATAAACGTAGGCGGGGCCGGAGGCGGAAAGGCCGGTGATCGCGTCCATGTGCTTTTCGTCGACGGTCACGGTGCGGCCCATCGAGCCAAAAACACGATTGGCGATTTTCAGGTCCTCATCCGTCGAGTGCTTGCCGCGCGCAATCGCCGTCATTCCGTGGCGAATGAGGCACGGTGTGTTGGGCATCGCGCGCACGACGCGAGCCGGATAAGGCAACTCGCGCTCGATCATCGCCGTGGTCACCGAAGCCGCGGCGGAAATCAATAGCGCATCCTTGAGCAAGCTCTTTTTCACTTCCTGCAGGAAGCCTTTCACCTGCTGCGGCTTCAGGCAGATCAAAACGAGGTCCGCGCTCGAAACCGCCTCACGGTTGTCCGTGCCCGCGCGAATGCCATATTTCTCGGCGAGGAATTCGGCGCGAGGTTGATGGGCCACGGTCGCAACCACATGGCTCACGGGCGCAAGCTGCGACCCGAGCACGCCGGAAAGCAGCCCCTCACCCAGCTTCCCCGCCCCGATTACCGCGAGCTTCCTGAGCTGCAGGTGCGCGTTCTTGTCACCCACGGGCAATGTGGCAATTTCCTTCTTTTTTTTCATGTTGGTTTTGGAACCTGTGTAGTGACACAGATGTCAGTTTTCAGATCCCGCCGCTCTTCAAGTGGCATATGCCTTACCGGCGCGCCTGGGCCTGGGCGGCGGTCGCCTCTTCTGCGGCGGGCTTATTCCAAGCCATCATCTTGCGCAACTCGATTCCGACCCGTTCAATCAACTGGTCCTGCGCCTTAGTCCGCATTTCGAGGAAGTGTTTGCGTCCCTCGTCGTTCTCCTTAATCCATTCCCGGGCGAACGCTCCGCTCTGGATGTCAGACAGCACTTTCTTCATCGTCTCGCGCACGCGCTGATCGACCACTACCGGCCCGCGCGTGTAATCGCCGTACTCGGCGGTATCACTCACCGAATAACGCATGTATTTAATGCCGCCCTGGTAAATCAAGTCCACAATCAGTTTTAGCTCGTGCAGACACTCGAAGTAAGCAATTTCAGGCTGATAGCCCGCGGCCACCAGCGTCTCGAAACCTCCGGCGATCAGCGCCGTGACGCCGCCGCAAAGCACCACTTGTTCACCAAACAGATCGGTCTCGGTCTCTTCCTTAAACGTGGTGCGGATGACGCCAGCCTTGAGGCAGCCTACGCCGAGCGCGTAGGCTAATCCGGTAGCCTCGGCATGCCCGGAGGCGTCTTGTTCGACGGCCAGCAGCCCTGGGACGCCAACACCTTCCACAAAAAGCTCGCGCATCCGGTGGCCTGGGGATTTGGGCGCGATCATGACCACGTCCACCTCTGGCGGCGGAACGACCGCCTTGAAGTGGATGCTGAACCCGTGGGCAAAAAGCAGCGTCTTGCCGGGGCCGAGATGCGGGGCAATTGACTCTGCATAGACCTTTTTCTGCAAGTGATCGGGAATGAGAATAACAATAATGTCGCCCCGCTTTGCCGCCTCAGCGGGATCATAAACTTCGAGCTTCGCCGCCTGCGCCTTGGCGCGAGAGGCGCTTGAGGCAGGCAGCCCGACGATCACCTTCAAACCGCTGTCGCGCAGGTTCAGAGCGTGAGCGTGACCCTGGCTCCCATAGCCAATCACCGCAATTGTCTTCCCCTTCAGGTTCTTCAAATCAGCGTCTTTTTCGTAGTAAACCTTAGCCATTTGTTCCTCCGGAAATTTTCGTATCTGCTACGCCTTGCGGCCCGCGGCTACGGGAATGATTCTAACAGGTTGCTGAAAAACGTTCCGGCTCTGTCATTGCTGAACGAAGCGAAGAATCTGTTTTTATTGTTTTCAAGAACTTGCGAGATTCTTCGTCGCCAACGGCCCCTCAGAATGACATACAACCGTGGTTTTCAGCAACTTGCTAAGACACCCAGCGCCTCGCTCGCTATCTACATCACCTTTTCGCTGTGCGTTGTTCTCACCCGCGCAAACGAAAGAACGCCCGGCTGGCCGGATTGTGCAGCCGACGGGTGAGCCGCCTCAAGCAGCGATTTCCCGTGACTGGCAAAAACTAATTTAGCGCCGGGAAGAAGCGCTTTGCCGCTCGACGCATCCCACGAATCCGCTTCGCCCTCGAAAACCGCCGGCTCTGATTCATGCTCGCGGTAATAAGTCACATGATGCACGCCTTCTGTGCGCCGCAGGAAGTGGTACAAGTGATCCAACTCGGCGTCCGCCGTTTCCAAGAGCGCCGTCAGGCAATACCCCTCCGCTACGAGCGACATGACGAACGTCAGCAAGCTGACGCCCTTGCGGCGTAAAATGTTCAGCAGACGGCAGACCACGATTAAGTCGTCCTGCGTTTCAATGGTCAGCAAATACTTCACAAAATTTCTCCTTCTTAATCCTTACACACAACCTGCGGCTTTGCCGCGTGCTGTGCCGAAGGGTTTCGAGGCTGCGAAAATTGGTTGGCAAGCAAAAAGCCTCACGCAAAGGCGCAAAGCTGCGAAGGTCCGCAAAGAAAACTGAATGAGTTCCACTCTGCGCTTCTTTGCGTCTTGGCGCCATTGCGAGAGGCCGTTGATTTTTTCACAGCTTCATGGGCTTTCCACACAGCAGGCGGTAAAGCCGCCCTTTCCGCCAGAGAGGGTTGTGCCACGCCGCGAGAAAAGCTTACACGGCCCAAAGATCGTCCACAACCTCTTCCTCTTCCGGCACGGACCGAGGTGGTTCCACGATCATCTCTGCGATCGTAGCTCCCGAGGGTACGATGGGATAAACATTCTCCGCCGGATCGACCCAGAAATCCACCAGGCAAGGTCCCGGATCGCTCAGCATTGCGCGCACGGCGTCCTTCACATCCCCTTTGTGGTCCACCCGCTGGCCGCGAATGCCGTAAGACTCAGCCAGTTTGGCAAAGTTCGGGGCAAAGTTGAGATCAATATCACAATAGTGCTTCTCGAAAAACATTTCCTGCCATTGCCGCACCATGCCCAGCGCGCGATTATTGAGGATAGCGATTTTCACCGGCACTCGATACTGCGCAATCGTTGCGAGATCGTTCAGCGTCATCTGGAAGCCGCCGTCGCCAACGATGGCAATGACCTGGCGGTCTGGATAAGCCAATTGCGCCCCCATTGCCGCCGGGAAACCGTACCCCATCGTACCGAGTCCGCTCGAGGAAAGCCACGTGCGAGGCTGATAAAAATCGTAGTATTGCGCCGCCCACATCTGGTGCTGGCCCACATCGACGGAAACGATGGCGTCTTCATTCGCGTAGCGGGAAATCATCTCGATCACGTATTCCGGCTTCACCACCGGGGCGCCCTCGTCGTAGCCCAGTGGATGCTCGTTGCGCCACGACTCGATCCGGCTGAGCCACGCGCTGCGTACGTCCTGAGATCGATTCCCACCTAAACGCCTCACCGCAGCGGCAAGGGCCGCCAGCGTATCGCGCGCGTCACCCACAAGCGCAACGTCGGCGCGCACGTTCTTGTTGATCTCGGAGGGATCGACGTCGATGTGAATCTTGCGCGAACGCGTTGAAAATCCACTCAACCGTCCCGTAACCCGGTCGTCGAAACGCGCGCCTACCGCCACCAGCAAATCGCACTCGCAAATCGCGGTGTTGGTGGCATAGGAGCCGTGCATGCCCAACATGCCGAGCGAAAGCGGGTGAGCCGAGGGAAACGCGCCCAGGCCCATCAGCGTGGTTGTGACCGGGACGTTCAAAAGCTCGGCCAGCTCGCGCAGCTCCCGCCACGCCTCGGAGTGAATCACGCCGCCGCCCGAGTAGAGAACAGCCTGCCGGCTCTCGAGCAGCATCCCGGCCGCGCGGTCAATATCTTCCGCGCTCCACTCGCGCTTGCGAACGGGCCGCGAAGCCGCGTCCTGTTCCAGGTATCGCGGCGAGGCCTTATCCAGCAGCAGGCTTTTCGGAAGGTCCACCAGGACAGGGCCCGGCCTTCCGGAGACGGCGGTTTTGAAAGCCTCGTGAATGACCTCAGGAAGGTCAGCGGCCCGGCGCGGCTGGAAAGAATGCTTGGTCACCGGAAGACTGATGCCAATCGTGTCCGCCTCTTGAAAAGCGTCTTTGCCGATTAGGGCGGCAGGCACCTGGCCTGTTAACGCGACGACTGGAATCGAATCCATTGCCGCCGAAGTGAGACCCGTCATCAAATTGGTAGCGCCTGGCCCCGATGTGGCCAGGCACACGCCCGGCTTCCCAGTCACACGGGCGTAGCCGTCCGCGGCAAACGCTGCCGCCTGTTCGTGGCGCACCAGAAGATGCCGGATGCCCGCGCTGTAGAGAGCGTCATACAGCGGCAGCACCGCCCCTCCGGGCAGCCCGAAAACCACGTCAACCTTTTCGCGCCTAAGACATTCCAATAGGATTTCAGAACCTGAAATCGGGTTTTCCATACGCAAGCCTCGCTAAAATTAATCTCTTAGCCAATACCGACCAGTCGGTAGATAGAATAGGTGAGATCGGCCGCCATGTCAACGGTTTTTTAAGCCAATTCCCCATATCGGGCCTGCCGCCAGGACCGTGGAGGCTGTGTGTAAACGCCGGGAAAGGCGCTGTAGTGGCGGCGCCCTTGCCGTCGAAACGATTGAAAATAAAGCACGGCGGCGAGGACGCCGCCGCTACAACCGCAGTTGTCACACAGACTCTTCCGCCGGGACTGTCGCACTACTCTCCTGCCTCAGTTAGAAATGGCTCGACAGAAATCGAGTTGACAACGGCGGCTCACGATGGCAGACTTCCCTAGCCTAACTATTGGAGGAATGAATGCCTCGCACTGAGATTCCGCCTGGAACCCTTTACATGATGATCCTCAAAACCCTCGAAAGGAGCCCAATGCACGGCTACGGCATTGCCCTGCGCATTAAAGAGCTTTCGGATGAGGTTCTCGATGTTGAGGAAGGCTCTCTTTATCCAGCCCTGCAGCGAATGCTGATCAAGGGCTGGGTGGTGGCCGAATGGCGGCCATCGGAAAACAACCGGCGGGCGCGATATTACCGGCTGACGGCAGCGGGCAAAAACCAACTTGGAGTCGAGCTTTCGGAGTTTGATCGCGTGATGCAAGCG
>JBOGJY010000127.1:0-6106 GCA_050745325.1 Terriglobia bacterium | reverse complement strand
TGTCATGCTGAGCGAAGCGAAGCATCTGCTGGTGACCTGGAAAAGCAGGTCCTTCGCTACGCTCAGGATGACAATAAATTGGGTTGCGGCCTAAGCTGCCGGGTTATAAAGACGAACCTTGCGCTACAAAGCGGTCGCCCCCAAAGATTAGAAAATGGACAGAGAGAATGGGAAAAGCACACAAAAGTTACGGAACGAAGCCTAGCGAGTCTTTAGAATCAACGTTTCTAATCTTTGCCGTATCGGGCGGCGGGCTTCGGAGGGAGGGAGGAGCCGGTCTGGGCGCTGACTGTAGACTCGCGGATTTTGAGCTCGGTCGGCAAAACGATCCTTATTGGTCTCATCGGGCCTGCGGGCTTGCCGGCAGCCTTCCCGTCGATCCTCTGCATTAACAGCTCGGCTCCTTTATAGCCCACCCAATAGGCCGGTTGGGCTACAGAGGTCAGGTGAGGCCGCACAACCTCAGCCAAGGGAAGATCGTCAAAAACGGCCACCGCAAGATCGTCGGGGCAGCGCAGGCCGAGTTCCTCCACCGCCTTGAGGACTCCGAGCGCCATCATGCCGTTCGAACAAAAGACGGCCGTTGGGCGGTGCGGTATCGACAGGAGCGCCTTTCCGAGTTCATAGCCGCTCGATGCGCGGAACTCCCCCTGCCGGATGTATTCCTGTTTCACGGGAATGCCTGCCTCAGCCAGCGCCCTTTTATAGCCCTGCAGGCGCTGCCGGGCCGTCTGCAAAACGATTGAGCCGGTAAGGATGCCGATTTCTCTATGACCCGTCTCGATGAGATGACGAACGCAATCCTGGGTAGCCTTCACGTTATTGACGGTGACGGAATCCACCTGAATCTTAGGCGGCACACGATCCAGACAAACTACCGGCGTTCCCTTGGCGATGGTTTCCGTGATGTGCGAATAGCCTGTGTTCCCTGGGGCGACCACCAGCAGGATGCCATCCACCTGGCGCTCACGAAGCACTTCGAGAGCCTGGCGCTCGCGCTCGATGCGGTCGTCGGTATTGAAAGTCAGAAGCAAATATTTGCGCTGGAGCGCGGCATCTTCAGCGCCGCGCACGAGGTGGGAAAAAAAAGGGTTGGTGATGTCCGAGATGATCATCCCGAGCATCTTGGTGTGGCGGAGCTTCAGGCTGCGCGCAATATGGTTTGGCTGGTATCCCAGCTCACGAATCACGGCGAGAACCCGGTCACGCCTTCTCAGGCTGACCGGGATGATGCCGGTGAGGACGTTCGAGACCGTACCCACCGAGACTCCCGCCTTCTTTGCCACTTCCTTTACCGTCGCCATGAGCCATGCCCCCCGCGCCAGTTCTTGCGACCTTTTAGAATGCAGGCAGCGGCAGCGATTGAACAACTGGCGGGAAAAGCTATGTTACTTGATTACGGGCGCAAGCGCCACGCTCAGGAGGCCCAGGACGAAGAACACGAACATCAGGACGAGCAGGGTTCTCACGTCGCGCCGCGCGCCGCGGAACTCCTTCCATACGAAAACACCCCAGATGGCGGAAATCATAGTAGCGCCCTGACCAAGCGCGTAGGAGGTGGCCGGGCCGACCATTTGGGCATAGGAGGCTACAAAGTTCGAGACCGTCCCCACCCCCCAGATCAGGCCGCCCACAACTCCCCAAGCGTGCACCCGGCCTGCGCCGGCAAAGTAATCCGCCGCGCCAAGAGGAGGCGCTCCGGCCACGGGCCTCCGCATAAGGGCGTAGTTGAGAGGAAAGTTCGATACCAAGGCTCCGAGGGCAAAAATGAATGCAACCGTGTAGGGGACAAGGTGGCGCTCACCCGTCAGCGCCTTGGCCACGAACGGATAAAACAGCCCCATTCCAACGCCGCACAACAGGCTCAGGATAATCCCGGTGCGGGTTACGCGCCCGCCACCCGAATGCCTCCGGTAGGCCATTGCGTCGAAAATAATGGCGATCACTACGAGGGCGATCCCTCCGAAGAGAAACAACGGGTTTCCCTTGGGGCTTATCATGTAATTCAGCGCGGAGCCGATGACCAGCGCGAGGCCAATCCCGATGGGGAAGGCAACGGCCATGCCTGCGATGGCGATCGCCGCCACGAGCAGCACGTTAGCGACGTTGAAGATCACCCCGCCGGCGAAGGCAAGGATCATGTTGTGAAGGCTTGCGGAACCGAGGTTATGAAAAAAACTGTCCGGGCTTATCGCCTGCGTACGGCCCGCAGTAACGCCCAGGATGACGGCGCAAATCACGATGCCCCAGATGTAGTCCCAGTAAAACAGCTCGAAGCGCCAGGTACCTGTGGCCTTTTGCGTGTTGGCCCAGCTTCCCCAGCAGACCATGCTGAGGATCATCAACAAGAATGCAACGCCATAACTCTGAGGAATGAACATGACCGTAATCCTCGGGTGGCGCGCTCCCGGTCAGCGCCGGTTGCGCCGGTTCCCATTTGAAGAGGACAAAAACTTCACCACTTCATCCGCCGTAGGCATCGAGGGCTGAGCCCCGGCGCGGGTAACGGAAAGGGCTGCCACGGCGGAAGCAAACCGCACCGCGTCGAGAGCGGGTTTCCCGTCCGTCAAGGCCACGGCGAGTCCGGCGTTAAACGCATCGCCCGCTGCGGTTGAATCCACGGCGCGAACCTGGAAGGCCGGAACTAGCGCGCTTGCTCCGTCTGCGCCGGCCCAGAATGCGCCCCGTGTCCCAAGCTTGATCACAACGTTTCGAGGGCCCTTTTCAAGCAGCCGGTTTGCGTATTGCCACGCATTCTGTGGATTCAGCTTTTCAGGCCCGATCCCGCAAAGGGCGCACGTTTCAGTTTCGTTGGGAGTCAGCCACGCCACCTTCCTCAAAAGGCTCGCAGGCAGTTTGCGCGCCGGAGCCGGATCGAGGACCAGCGGGATATGGCGCGACCAGGCGAAATCAGCCAGAAATGCTACCACACTCAGAGGCACTTCAAGCTGCGTTAGAATCATGCCAGCCGAGGAGAGGCTTGCCAACTCATTTTCGAGGTCTTCCGGCGTCAGGCTCCCGTTTGCGCCCGGAATCACAATAATGGTGTTACGTCCCTCGGATGCGACCGAGATCAGAGCAACGCCAGATGAGACGCCGGGAGTGCGCTTTACCGCGGCCGTCCGCACACCGGCGTCGCTCAGGCCGCGGCGCAGCCGTCCTCCGAATTCGTCGCCGCCCACGCGGCCAATCATGGTCACGGCATGTCCGAGCCGCGCAACCCCCACCGCCTGGTTTGCTCCCTTTCCTCCGAAAAAGGTTTCGAAACTATTTCCGGTGAGCGTCTCGCCGAGCGCCGGGATGCGCTCGACGCGGGCGACGAGGTCCAAATTAATACTGCCGACGACCAGGATTGGTTTGAGCATGATTAACGAATTCCCGCCTTAGGCTAATGTGTGTCCGGCGGCTCCGCCGCTTGCCGTGCGGAATGGCTGTGCCATTCCGGGGTAGGGATATTTTAACCTTGAGGCCGGCAGAGCTGATCCCTACCGGACCTCAGATGCAATGCGCTACGCCGCCGGGAAGCCATAGGCTTCCCGCACAGCGAACGGCAGAGCCGCAAAGACATCACGGCAAACTTGACTTACTTAAGATCAAGTTCTGAACTTGAGTGACGTCTAGTGGCGTGGCGCCGAAGTTCATTGAATAAGCCAGCTCCGCAGGAGCGGCAGAATAGAGCCCACGGCGCGAGCCGTGGGTTCGCAAAGTGTCCCTCTCCCGCCCGTGCGGGAGAGGGGCGCCGAAGGCGGGGTGAGGGCCGCTTGATCCCAGGGCTTCCACCCTGGGCTACCTTCTTCCGCCCCTGACGGGGCTCTGAGCCCGGCCCCTGGAAACAGGGCAATTTCATCAACGAACTTCGGTGATATAACACTGGTAGGTCTCCGCAGATCCCGCATCATTGCGCGTCCCTAACACAGCGGAAACCCAGCGTCCCGGCGCGATCAATGCTGGGCGCCATTAAGAGATACTTGCCATGTTCGTCCAGCCGGTAGGCGTTAGGGAAATACCAGCGGCTTCCCTGTGGCTGGTAGTAACTTCCTCCGCGAAGGATCGCGGACCGTGTGTGCGGGTCCTCAAATTCATCCGTCCACTGCCACACGTTGCCGGTCATATCCATCACGCCAAAAGGACTTGCCCCCTTGGGATGGGCATTGACATCCGCCGGGCCAGTCAGCGCGCGGCCTTTGTCTGGGAATGGAACGGCGGCGGGATCCCATTGGTTCCCCCAGGGATAGAGGCGGCCGTCCGTGCCTTGCGCGGCATATTGCCATTCCCATTCGTGCGGAAGGCGCTTGCCCGCCCAATGCGCGTAGGCGCGGGCGTCTTCGAGCGAGACCCACGTGACCGGCTTATTTGCCCAACCTTCAGGATATGAACCGTTCTTCCAGTCACGGAGAAAGTTGTGGCCATCCTCGGGATGGTAGCTAGTTGCATCCATAAATTTCTTAAACTCAGCGTTCGTTACAGGATACTTATCGATGTAAAACGGTTTAACTTGAACCGGGTGCGCGTGCTCGCGGCGAGGCGAGTCTTCCCAGGGATATTGCACGTCTAACCCTGTCATATTGCCGCCCTCAATTTCCACACCCGAAACGCGGAAAAGAAAGCTGCCTCCTGGAACATAGACCATGCCAGGTGGCGCGCTCGCCGCTGGCTGTGTGGGGGCGATGGGTACCATGCGCTGCGGCAGGACATGCCATTGATTCGAATAGCCGGAGAGTGGTTTTTCGGCGAGCTGACGCATTTCTGCGAGCAGTTGCTGCTCCTCCGAAGATAGATTTGAGGCGGCCAGCACGGCGCCATATCCTTGCGCGCTCAGACTGAAACTCAGCGTGGCCTTCGAGCCGTCGACAACAGGCTTCAATTCGGAGCCATGCCAGAGGTCGTAATAATGCAGGCCTGGCTTATAAGGCGCCTCGATCTCAGGCCCGGCGAGGGTGAACTCATTGCGGTTTACAATGGTCCAAAGCGTTTGGCCGTTGCCAGGCCACTGGCTTGAAAAAGCGCCGTAACGAAGCGTCGGGTAAAATGGTTCCCAATCCGGGCTTTCGAGTGTTTCCCAAAAAGTTCTTTCAATTCTGCTGATTCGCCGTAAGGCTTCCGCATCGCGCGGATCAAGCTGATTCCAGATGCCCCAGATATTCTCCCAGCTTTCGTAGCCCGTTCCGTTGAAAAACGCGTATTGCAGGTCATTCACCCGGTCGCGCGCCCAGCGGTCACAGACGTTCACCATGTAGCGGGATTCCAGCCACTTGTTCTTGCTGATCATGGGCTCAAACGGATACTTCCAGTAGCCCCATCCCATGTTATTCCAGGCGATAGCGGGATCGCTGTTTCCACCGTCACCGCCTTCCGGCTCGAAGACAATTGGATGCCCAGTCGCGTCTGAGGCGGTGCGGAACGCAAGTGGGACCGCCGCCATCGTGTCGCCGTTGAATCCATCCGCTCCGATCGCTGCCATCAGATGCGCCAAGGTTTGCCAATCCGTCGCACCCTCGGGTCGAGTGCCGAGATCCCACGGGTTGTAAGGAAACAGCACGCGCACGCCGCGGCGATGAAACTCCGCCACCATGGCCCGCAGTCCGGCAATGCCACCCGGCATGTCGCGGATTAAGTCAAACTGATTGCGATTGTCGATTCCGATATTGGGATAAGTTGGCCAGATCAATACCGAATCAATTCCGCCATAACGCTGGTTGAGATCGTCGAGGTAGCGGTCGACAGTGTAATTGCCAGCCGCCGGGTCATAAAAATAGCGGTCTTGCGCCATCATTTGCGGTTGAATGAATGACTGTTGAGTCCATTTTAATTCCGGACGGTCATATTGGGCGCCGCTATATCCGATTCGAATCAGGTGTTCCATCTTCCAATGCCGCGCGTCCTGCAACCATTTTTCCCAAGCCTCGGAGGAGATGGGCGCCTCACCGCCCTTGGCGCAACATGGGCCGTTTGCTTCGGTGAGGTTCGATGGGCCGGGAATCTGCTCGCCTTGAGGTTCATACTGCGTGTCTTGGGCGCAGAGCGGAATCGCCAGCAACAAGATCAAAACGGTGAGCAGCAGCAATTTATAGTTCTGCCCCATATCCCTCCTTAGACTGTCTATTGT
>JBOGJY010000126.1:0-8627 GCA_050745325.1 Terriglobia bacterium | reverse complement strand
CTGTTCCTCCGCCCGGCAGCCTCCGCGCGTTGACAGCGAAAGAGGGTTTCGGTTAGGCTCACTGAAGAAAAGGGTGATTGCTGTCTCAAGGGAGTAACTGTCGTGGAAAAGCGTCTAAACAAAACCTGGTCGCAATGGATTCTAGCGCCTGTCTTGGTGTTGCTGTCCGCCGCTTGGTCTTTTGGCCAGCAAAGCCCGCAGCCGAATTCCGCCAGCCCGCAGCAGAGCCAGCCTCCAGCTCAGAGCCAACCTGCTCCATCACTCAGAAATCCTCCTGGCGCCCAGCCGGCTGCACCGGCAGTCAGCCCGGCCGAAACTCAGGCGTATGAAGCGATTGAAAAGGAGCTGGATCCCGACAAACAACTCCAGCTTGTACAGAGTTTCGAGAAACAGTTTCCCAACAGCGTTTTACTGAGTGATGTGTACTTTATGGGCGGGGGCGCCGCCGAGCGGAAAAATGACGTTCCCGATGCGGTGAAGTATGGGGAAGCCAGCCTGAAGCTGCAACCGAACAATCTGCGAAGTTTGATCCTGGTGGCGGGTCTTCTTCCGCTTCCCCAGGCCTTGCAGGGGACGACTGACCAAAAGGCGCAGCAACTGACGGCGGCGGAAGACGACGCCAACCGCGCGCTGCAAATGATACCTAATATTCCACACCAAGCCAATATTCCAGAGGACCAGTTCGAGCGGGGAAAGAAGATAGTTGAGGCCCAGCTCCACTCGGCGCTCGGCATGGCGCACTTGGAAAAGGCAATCCTTACGCCCGGAACGCCCGTGTCTGCTGAACTCAGCTCGGCAGAACAAGAGTACAAAGCTGCGGTCACGAGCCCGCAACCCGAGTCACAGGACTACTACAGGCTTGGTGAGGTTTATACCCGGGAAAGCAAGTGGGATGACGCCATCAGCGCCTTTACCCAGGCCGCCCAACTGGGCCAGGGCACGATGATCCAAAAATATGCCGACGGCATGATCCAAAAGGTAAAGGCTCAGGAAACAAAGGCGCCCTCCAGCCCACCGGCAACCCCGCCCGCGAAACATTAGCCATGCGTTCAGCGCCTTCAGACAAAGCGCATTCGAGCGGATCAGGCGAAGCGGAACCCGCGCCGGGGAGTCAAGGAACCTCCGAACTTAGTTTCCATGTAATTTCCCGGGTGGCCTTGCCTGCGTGACCGATGGCTGAAATGGCGGGCCTTTCTGGGTCAATCAACCTAGCGGCTTGAGCGGGCGCTTGACGCGGAGCGGTGTCCTCCTTCGTATGGCGAAACCTTCTATTGAGAACCTGCAGAAGGTCATTGATTATCATTTCCGCAAGTCGGATTTGCTGACCGAAGCAATCACCCATTCTTCCTTTTCCAGCGAGTCTTCAGGCTCGCGCGAAGCCTTGAGGGCGGTGCGAGATAACGAGCAACTGGAATTCCTGGGCGACGCCGTGCTGGGGTTTGTGGTCAGTTCCAAGCTGGCGGACGCCTTTCCGGAGTGTTCTGAGGGGAAGCTTTCGCGCGCGAAGTCGCGCCTGGTCGCCACCGAACACTTGAGCCAAGTAGCCGCCCGGCTGGGTTTGGGCGATTACCTCCGCCTCGGCCACGGCGAGGAAAAAACGGGCGGAAGATCAAAGTCACGGCTTGCCGTCGATGCGCTTGAGGCTTTGGTGGCGGCCATTTACCGGGACGGAGGAATTCGCGCCGCGCAACGATTTATCACCCATTTCATTCTTCCCGCCGACCTCGCAGCCACCGGCGATCTACTCTTCACGGTTGACTACAAGTCCGCCTTACAGGAATACTTACAAGCGGAGCGTTTGGGCGCTGCCACTTACCGCATCATCGCCGAGGAGGGGCCGGAGCATCGCAAGACATTTGTGGTGGAAGTTTCGGCTTCAGGCTGGGTGGCGCGCGGAGAAGGCGGCAATAAGAAGCTGGCCCAGCAGGAGGCCGCCCGGATGTGCCTAGAAATGGTAGAAAGGAGCCGTCTCGCCAATGGCTGAACCGTACCGCAAGTCTTCGACACGCGACACGTTTGAATCCCTGGTGATCACGGTCATCCTGGCGCTCTTCGGTACCACGTTCGTGGTGCAGGCCTACAAGATTCCCACCGGCTCGATGGAAAACACCTTGCTCATCGGCGATCATCTCCTGGTTAATAAGTTCTGCTTTGCGGAGCAGACGGGCTGGCTGCGGCATATCCTTCCTTACCGCAACATTCACCGGGGTGATATTCTTGTCTTCACGTATCCGTATACCGAAGAGCAGGAAGAGCCGGGTACCCATTTGGTGAAGCGCGTAGTCGGCGTACCTGGCGACCACATTAGAATTGTCAACCGTCAGGTTTTTGTCAACGGAGCGCTGCAAAAGGAGCCTTACGTACACCACATGGATCCTGGCATTCCACATCCAGGGGATAGCTTTCCTCCTCCTCCCGGTGAATTTTTACCAGACTCAACCCCGCGCTGGGACGCGGCGATCAGCAATTACGTCAAGAACGGTGAACTCGTTGTGCCACCCGGCCAATACTTTGTGATGGGCGACAACCGCGAAAACAGTTGGGACAGCCGTTTCTGGGGATTCGTTCCACGCAGTGTGGCTACCGGGCGCCCGCTGATCATCTATTGGTCGTATGAGACCCCGCCAGGCTCCTACCTGCTCACATCCCTGAGCGATCGCATCTCTCAGACCGCGAGCATGATCGTTCACTTCTTCACCAAAACGCGCTGGCGGAGGACCTTCAGGCTCGTGCGCTAATGCGACTCCCTCGCCACCTCCATGTTCGAAGGACGCTATTGATCCTGGCTTGCCTTCTGCTTGCTGGCTGGCTCATTCCTCCGTTTTTTCACGCAGGACGCTATCGGAAAATCCTCCAGGCCACACTCGAGAGCAGGCTCGGGAGGCCCGTCCAACTTGGAGCGATAACTCTCCGCCTGCTTCCTCATCCGGGGTTTTCAATTCAAAATGTTGTGGTCGAAGAGGCCCCGCATTTCGGCTCTGAGCCATTCGCCCGCGTCGACAGCGTGGAGTGCGATTTGCGCTGGCGCAGCCTGTGGGGCTCCGGCATGGATTGTTCGAGGATTATCCTGGATCATCCCGTGCTCAACGTGGTTCGTGGCCCGGAAGGCAGATGGAATGTGGAGGACATTTTCCACCGCGAAAGCGCATCTCCGAAGGCCGCGCTGGCTGAAACACATGGCCACTCCTCTGCGCCTTTTGATTTTGAGGCGCAGGACGCCGAGGTTGATTTCACACTCAATGACACAAAGAAACCGTTCGCGCTCGATCAAGTCCGTGCACGCTTTCAATTTGATCCCTCCCAAGGTTCAGTTCAATTCAGTCTGCAAGGCACGCCCGTGCGAACCGACTTAAGCCTGCTCCAGCCACCCGGCCAGGTTGTGGTGGCGGGAGTGTGGAAGCCCGCAGCCGGTCCGGAGGGCGCGCTGCGCGCGCGGCTTACCACCAGTAATTCGCTGCTTTACGCATGGATTCCCCTGATCCTCCACCACGATCCTGGAATCTACGGCCTTGTCAGCGCAGACATTCTATTCACAGGGCCGGCTGGGCGGCTCAAGATCAGCGGCCATATGGAGATGGCGCAACTCCATCGTTGGGAAACCTTGCCGCCTTCGTCTCCTGTGCCAGTGAACCTCAGCTTTTCGTGTCTCTGGGACCGGTCACAGAACAATTTGCAGATTTCGCAGGCGGACGCGGTTTTTGCGGGGTCGCGCCTGCACCTCTCGGGGGTTGTCACTCAGCTTCCCAACGCTCCAAGCCTCAACCTCGCGCTTGCCGTTGACCACTCCCGGCTAGAAGACTTGATTGCCCTGGGCAACAGTCTCACGAAACATCCTACGCGTCTGGCCGCCTCCGGGCGCGTCAATGGGTTGATCACCCTTCAAGGACCCTGGAATAAACGCCGATACGGCGGGTCTATTGGAGTACAATTTTTGACGCTGGCGGATCACAGTGTTGAAGTTTCCTCCCGCGAAGCGGAAATCCACATCGATGAGCAGGGCGCACATTTGCTCCCTGCGCGCTTCACTATGGGTTCCGGTATCGAAGGCGTGGTGAAAGGCAGTTTATTTCCCGCTTTTCCTGGTGGCGGGAGCGTTTCCACTTCCGCCAGTGGACGCCGCCGGCGCCGCGCCGCGCATCTCCTGGACCTGCCCAGCCCTCACTACGGGATCACCCTGACACTGACGAAAACACCGCTTCACGGCGTAATTCAGATTGCACGGCGGTGGGGTTTCAGCAGCCTTCGCGACCTCGACGCTACGGGCACGGGCGACGCTTCCATTCGTCTTTCGGGCGGCGCATGGCCATTCGCCCGGCCCCAGCTCGACGTACGGGGCCACTTGGATTCGGCGCGCCTCCTCGTAGCCGGACTCACTGAGCCGGTCCGCATCTCCCGCTTTCACTTTGAGTTCGAGAAGGGCGCGTTTGTTGCAATGCCTGTTACAGCCGGGATTGGCCCAACCGCTTTTTCCGGCTGGCTAAAACACGATCCTGCCCACGGAGACCCCTGGGAGTTTGATGCCAAGGCCTCGCGGCTGAGCCTTGAACAAGCGTCACTCTGGTTCACGGCGCTGGGATACCGGCAGCCTGCGGCTATCTTGGATTTGATCCCGGGTTTACGATCGCTCGAAGAAAGCCGCTTAGCCAGACAGAATCTGTTCGCCACCCTTAACGCCAAGGGCACGCTGGAATGTCCCGACGTCACGTTCCACTCGTTGACGCTACACGACTTCCATGCGGGTATCATTCTTTCCGGGCGCGTCACCCGTCTTTCCGCGGCAAACTTCCGCGTGGCTTCCGGCAAGGGATCAGGCGCGGCGGTGGTCAGCTTTAAGCAAGCTCCCGCCGGGATTAGCGGTGAATTCAGGCTGACCGGCCTGCGGTTGCAGCGTTTCGCGTTGAAGCTTCCAGCGTCTTTGAGCGGCGTCCGGGGCCTGCTCTCAGCCGCGGGGCATTTCACGACGCGTGGACTGACCCGCCAGGAAATGGCCGCGCACCTTGAGGCCAAGGCGACGGTTGAGGTCAAGAATGTTGCCCTCGGCGGATTCGACCCCCTCGAGGCCACGGCGAAGGCCGCATCGTTAGGGGTCCTTGCCCCACATCGCGGGGAGGAGACCCTTCCCTCGATCAACATGAATCTTGCCGTCAAAGACAGCAGCATCACTCTGAGTTCTACCCGCATACCTCTCTCCGGGGCTATCCTCGCCGTAGACGGAAAGTACAGCTTCAGCGGTTTTACGAACCTCCTGATACGCGCTGACTTGACTCATGTGAACCGCAGGTGGGTGAACGACGCTCCGCCCAGCCCCTCGCAAAGGCGGGTGGCCACGCTCGAACTGGCGGGCCGCCTGAGAGACCTCGCGGTAGCGCCCGGCGCTGAGACCGCGAGAGCGCACCCATAGTTTCGTGCGTATGAAACAGGAGTAATGCCAATTGTGGCGCGACTGGGGGCAAAGCCCAATCACTTCACGGAGATCTTCAATTCGGTCCCCCGGCTGGCGCTGAGGCTTTTCGCTGCAGAAGCGCGATTCTGGCAGATTTCAATCAATCCCGAGCTGCCGGCAATGGCGAAAATTTCCGCGCTTCTGCCCATCGCATACGACGGGTAAATCTGTGTCACTTCACGCTGGTTGATCGTAATCCGGAACGCGGGCGGGTCTGGCGCGAACAGTCCGGGCAGATCTGAGGGGCCAATGTTGGTAATGAGGTTGCCGAACTTATCCACTTTAATCACCGCGCCCTGGACCTGGCCGTCCTCAAGGCGTCTGGGTTTGGGCGGAACGAACCGCACGTAGTCTGTAATCGGCTCACCCATCTTGCTCATCTCAATGCCTCTGCTGAGCCACGCCGCCACCGGAGCGAAAATATCGCGCCCGTGAAACGTGTTGCTGACGGGCTTCAGAAAGTAGTGGTCCGCCGTTACGTGCCGGACTTCCACGCTTTCCTCCCGCTCGTAAACAAGCGATAGAACGCCGTTATCCGGGGCCACAAACGTGTGCTGCGCGGCGCGGACAGCAATGGGTCGCCTCGCCGAACCGACTCCCGGGTCAACGACCACGACGTGAACAGAACCCGGGGGGAAGTACGGATAGGCCAGGCCAATGGTCAATGCGCCATCGAAGACATCGTGGGAAATTACCTGATGGCTGAGATCTACGAATTGCGCCAACGGATTGATGCCTAGCATAACGGCCTTCATGGTTCCCACAAAATGGTCACTCAAGCCGAAATCGGTCGTCAGCGTTATGATTGTTGGTTGCTCCAAATCGGCCCTCAACTCTCCAATGTTAATGATTGTAAACGAATTCTCACCCGCCGGTCACGCATGAACATCCCATGCTAATGTTGCATTCCTAATGTAGCGCCTCTCTTCGGGACGGTTCGCGCCGGGCATAAAGCTCGGCGCTACGGCAGGCGTACGAGCCATTGCCAAATGATTTTCAGCCCCACGCCCAACGCGCGCTAACGTTCTGCGCCATCCGGTGTCTAAGCTAATTGGGAACTTTCGCAGGTTCTCCAGCGTAACTTGATAAGTACAAGCATGTCATGATGGAGGATTACGATGAACATCCGAAGGGCATTGCAGCGCGCGCGGCCGCTTTTCCTGGCCGTTGTGGCTCTATCTCTAGCCGCCGTGGCTTTTGGCGCGGCGGGGTTTCAGGCGGGGGCACAGGGATCATTTAGCCGGTCGCTCACCGTCACCGGCCCAGTCGAGCTTGAGGTCTCAACCGGAGCCGGAAACATCACGGTCAGGCCGGGCGGCTCGCGCACCGTCCAGATTCACGGCACGATCAAGGTGAATAACCACTGGCCCTTCGGATCTTCCGAAGACGCCGAAGCCAGGCTTCAACACCTCGAATCCAGCCCACCCATCCTGCAAGATGGCAATTTCATCCGCGTCGGGCGGATTGAAGATCCCGAGCTGCGGCGTAACATTTCAATCAGCTATGAAATTGAGACCCCTTCAGCAACCCAGCTCAAGACAACATCAGGCTCCGGCAACGTGGAAGTGGAAGGCGTCCAGGGACCGGTAAGGGCGGTAACCGGCTCCGGGAACCTCAGAGCCTCTGGAATTCAGAACGAGCTGACGGAAAGCACCGGATCGGGAAACATCCACGCAAATTCAATCCGGGGGGAAGTCCATCTCAACACGGGAAGCGGCACCATTGAGGCCTTGGGCATTGCCGGGCCGTTTTATGCGAGCACGGGAAGCGGCAACGTAACTTTGCAGGAGAACACTGAGGGTAGCGGCAAGGTGAGCACCGGCTCGGGCAACGTAAGGCTCAGCGGCGTGAACGGACCGCTGCGAGTGGGCACAGGAAGCGGCAACATCATTGCTGAGGGTCAGGCCACCGGCGATTGGAGCTTGCATACAGGGTCGGGAAGCGTCTCAGTCCGGCTGCCTGACAACGCATCATTTGCTATCGACGCCCATGCCGATTCAGGGCGCATCGTCACGCGCCGCGCTGTCACCGTGCAGGGAACCTTGCGCAAGGGATCACTGCAAGGAGTCGTCGGCAAGGGCGGCCCCACGCTTCAGTTGCGTACCGGCTCGGGTGATATTCAAATTGATTGACGCGGCCTAACGTTTCTTGTAGCGCAGCCTTCGCATTTTAACGCTGCGGCATGTTGCTAGGACCGAAGAAAGGTCGCGGCGGGGTCAAAACGGACTCTGCGTCACAACCGCTACGGGGCTGTTTTTGTAGCGCAACTTTGCGGTCTTCCCACGTTTGAGCTGCAGCCCTACCGCGATGCATTAACATTTCCAGCAGTGCGTACCTTCCCTCTGAGGTGAAGCCTGTCAATTCTTTGCCAGAAATATCCTGGCTTCCCGGTATTCTTTACGGTCGGCAACAGGCCCGCATATTTTGACCAACTGGGTGTAATACCCCTTTGCCTTCTCAGTGTTCCCGGCCAACTCGGCGGCTCGCGCAGCTCCGTAGATCCCGTCAAAACGATTGGGTGATTCTTTTAGCGCAGCTTCGTAAGCAGCAAGCGCCTGCGCGGGCTGGTGCAACTTTAGCAGCAGGTCGCCGAACATCTCCTGGGCAGGCATGCCGAGTATATCCACGCCGTAGGGACCTTCCTTAGTTGCAGCGGCGCGCATCGTTTCTACCGCTTGATCGTGATGACCTTCGGCTGCGTCCAGCCACGCCTCAGCTTCCATCTGCGCAACACTCTCGCCTGAGGTTGGCGTAGATCCTTTTTCCTTTGTATCCAAACCGGCCGCGGCATAGGTTTCCTTGAGCTTTTGGAAGTCCTGGCGAGCGCCAACCACGTCACCGCTGCGGGCAGCCCCGATGGTGCGCCCCCGGTAAATCTCCTCCCTATCGCCCGGGTAGCGGTCTGCAACTGGTAAAGTCAGTGCAGAGGCAACTTTCCATTCGTGATTCTCGATGGCATAGGTGACTTCAAAAAGAGCCTGGTTTTCGGCCAGATCAATGGCGCTGTCGTCCGGCACTTTCCTAACCTCTTCGATTACCCGGCGGGCGGCGGCCCTCTGGCCGCTCTGCAAATAGGCGTATTCAAGAAAGGTGAGAGCGTGGATTTGGTAGGTCCGTTCGTTGTCGCGCCCGGATTTTGTCGCCCGCTCCGCCGCCGCTGCGGAGGCAATATTGGAGTGAATTG
>JBOGJY010000125.1:0-14702 GCA_050745325.1 Terriglobia bacterium | reverse complement strand
GTGGTCAGGGTTCCGGATTGGGCGTTGCCCTGGTAGATGGCGTAGGTGTGCTGCCCGTCGCTCGTGCCCATATCGGTGACGAAGGTGGCGCCGGCGGGAACCTTGAGGTGGCCGTAGATGCCGTTCTCCATGTCGAGCCCGGCGTCGGGGCGGCATGGATTGCCGTGGCACATGATGTTGATAGCGTCCATGTGGCCCGCTTTGTTGTCGAGATTGTTGGTTTCGGCGTTGCCGAAATCAAAGCAGCACTTTCGGTTGAGATTGAGGGCAGAGGTCACCATGTAGACGCCCTCGGGCTCGCCATTGACCGCTGTTTGTTTCGGGCTGTCGTTGCGGTAGCCCATGCCAGGGGAGATGGCGATGCCGTAGACCTTGTGTCCGGCGACGGTTGCGGGGAGAGCGTTGGCTACGGCTGGGACATCGTAGCCGCTCGGGCCGGGTCCGCGCGCTGCGCCGCCCGGAGGCGCAGGCGTGAGGTCGTTGTGGTTGGGTGACTGGTCGTAGAGTTTTGTGATCGTGCAAGACGTGTTGGCGCAGAACGTATCCTGCGCGGCGGCGTTGGCGTAGCCGTCGCGGAGGAGGCCGATGTTGGTGTGGGCTTTATCGGACTGGCGCGTGACCTGGTAGAGCGGGCCTCTGTATGCGCTGTACAGGGCGCGGGTGGTGCTGAAGGCGGCAACACAGGGAGTCGCGGACGCGTAGAGGTCACACGGACGACGTGTGACCGTTTGCGCTGAAGCGGCGCCGACCGAAGTGATCGCGAGAGCGAAAAAAATAACTACGGGCGACAGGATCCTTCTGAACAACAAGTGCGATTTGAGCTGCATGAAATGCTCCTGAGTTCCTTTGCTTTACTGACTTCGCTTTTCAGTCTAACAGTTTATCAGGGCGACGGGATTCTTCAATACGGCACTGATCATGCTAACTCAGGTGCGGGCCTCGCGCGCACGAGCTTGACACCTATCTCAGTTAGTGATAGCTTACCGTAAGTGGGCACTTACGCAGAACGGGTTCTTGATGCACTGGGAGATTCAACCCGGCGGACGGTATTGAAGCGGTTGCGCGGTCGCGCCCGATCGGTAGGCGAGATCGCCGAAGGGATGGACGTGAGCCGCCCCGCAGTCTCCCAGCACCTGAAAATCCTCAAGGCAGCACGACTGGTGATAGATCGTGCCGAGGGCACGCGGCGGCTCTACGCATTCGACCCGAGGGGGATCGATGCCCTGCGCAGATGGCTCGATGGATTCTGGGATGAAGCGCTCGTTGCGTTCAAAATGTCGGCCGAGCAAGAGGCGGTCAAAGAAAGGAAACCATGAAGATGGAGCAGACGATGTCCGGCGCTGCCGATGCGAACAGCGTGCGGAAGGTTGTGAATGTTCAGGCGCCACCGGAGGTGGCGTGGCGAGTGTTCACCGAAAAGATGGGCACGTGGTGGCCGCTGGCAACCTACAAGATCGGCAAGGCAAACGCGGTGGATGCGGTGATCGAGCCGTGGGTCGGGGGCCGTTGGTACGAGCGCGGCGACGACGGAAGCACATGCGACTGGGGTCACGTACTCGTGTGGGAACCGCACTCGCGCCTAGTTCTCTACTGGGAGATCAACGCCGACTGGCAGCACGACCCGACTCTTAAGACGGAAGTCGAGGTGCGCTTCATAGCCGACGGCAAGACCGCTACGCGAGTCGAGCTTGAGCATCGCCGTCTTGACCTTTATGGGGCACGTCGCGACGAGATGCGTGCCATCTTCGAGACCGAAGGTGATTGGGGTCGCCTCCTCCAGTCGTTCGCCCGCGCCGCTTCGGCATAAACACAGGACTTGCATGTCGGATATCACGAAGGCTCGCAGAGCGATGGTCGAGCGGATCCTCAGAGGAGACGGTAGGGCATCCCACGCCCAGCGCCGCGCCGCGTTCGACAACACAGGGCTTGCCGAGCCGCTGAGCACACTGATCGACAAGCTCACCAAGCACGCCTACAAGATCACCGATGAGGACATCGCCGCCGCGAGGGCATCGGGCCTCAGCGAGGACAAGATCTTCGAGATCGTGGTGTGCGCCGCGATCGGCCAGGCCACGCGGCAGTACGACATGGCGCTCGCGGCCCTCGAGGCCGCGAGCGCGAAGGAGTGAGCATGCGCCTTGCGATCCTCGATAACGGTCACGGTTTCGGCACGAAGGCCCTATTCGCGCTCATTCGCACGGTCTCGCGCCAGCCGGTGCTCGACGTCATCAAGCTGGTCAAGTACCGAGCCGACTTCTACGGCCGGCCAATGCAGGGGGTCACCCATGAGGCGATGCGCGGGCCCTCCGCATGGTCGGTCGGCGACCGCGAACTGATGGCCGCGATGGTCGCGAAGACGAACGAGTGCGAGTGGTGCATAAAGGCACACTCCGCAGTCGCTGAAGAGGCGTATCGCGATGCAACGAAGGTCTCCGCGGTACTCTCCGATCTCGAGACCGCGGCCATCGAGGAACCGCTGCGGGCGACGCTGAGCATGCTGTGCAAGCTGACGCGCGAACACGCAGTGGATGCGGACGACATGCGCGCGGTGCTGGCTGCAGGTGTCTCGCGCGAGCAGATCGAGGATGCGCTCGCCGTCTGCTTCTCGTTCAACACGATCAGTCGGCTCGCCGATGCCTTCGGGTTTTTCGTGCCAGGTCCCAAGGCCTTCGAGGCTGGCGCGAAGTACCTGCTCGCGCGCGGCTACCGTTGATCACGGCATCTTAACCGGTGTTCGACCTCATAAACCGGCCCACCCGTCTCGAAGGTAGTTCCACGCCGTCCGCAAACCATCAAGGACTTGATCGAAGGGCACTTTGAAATCATGCCTCGTGCGGTGCAGCAGAAAGCGACAAATCGGCGATCCCGCCTCCGATCGCACCTTCGCAGTTTCCCCTGATGGAACCCGTTCGCCTGCAGGCGACTTCTTAGCCTTCTTTCTCGTTCTTCCGTCAAGAACCCCTTTAGCGGCTTGTGTCCGTGTGCCCCGTCAGAACGAAGCCGCTCGCGCGGCGGACGCTACGCGTGCGCGAGTCCCAACGTTGGAGGAGCACCTGAGATAAGTTGGGTCACAGAGGAAGGAGGTCCCTGTGACCCATCTAAGAAAAATCATGCTGGAGGAACTCCAGCGTCGTCATTACTCTGAGGCCACCACACGCTACTACCTTCGCAAGGTCGAGGCTTTCGCTCGACATTTCCAGTGCTCTCCCGATCGCCTGGGACGGCAACACATCCGGGAGTACCAAGCCTACCTCTTCACCAAACGGAAGTTGTCGCCGGGTTCGGTGACGACCCCGGAGTCTTTCGGGAGAGGTTCGGATGGCCTTGATTGAGCGGATGACGTCACCCATCAACTCGTCGACGTCGAGCGGGCAGCCGTTGGCGAGGTCGCGTTTGGCCAGAGACCAGACCCCTTCATCGGGATTGAGGGACTGTTCGTTCAGAAATGCCACGCAGTCGGCTTGCGAGTCCATGTTGTAGAACATTGCGTTGGCCATCCGTCTGTTTTATATCCTCCGCTCAACACGAGCGTGCGCTTGGCCCTTGTTGAGTTTTTTGGCGTCGACCTGACTGGGTGTTTCCGTCAAAGTTCTTCGGGGCGGGTTCGGTTGGCGAGTGTGCCCCGCCGCGCCCGCTTCGGAACGCCTTACTCATTCCACCCTTCGTGCTTCTGCCAATCGACAATGCGGTAGTGCATCTCGTCGCGCGGCAGCTCCATGAACGTTTTCCTGGAGCCTTCGTCTAGGTTGCCGTCCTGCGACTGGTAAATCCAGCCCATTTCCTGCTTCAGAGCGGCGGTTTCGCCGCTCAAATGGACGATGTATTGCTGGTATTGATACGGCGCCGGCTTGTACCCGCCGGAACCGTAGGCCCGGTCCGCAAGCACTACCGTGTCGCCGCTCAGCGCACCCGCTCGTGCCAGCTCCTGGCAAGCTTTCAGCGCGAACCAGTTCGCCGTGCGGTGGTCCACATGTCGCTCGTCGGGATGAGGCGTGGCGATCATCGCCGGATGAAATTCCGTTATCAGGTCCTTCACGGCGTCAATTACTGCATCGCGGGCGTAGGGTAGATTCGGCACAAACACGCCGGCATAAGGTGCGTGATCGACCGCCAGGTAGATGGAAAAAAACGGGCTGGTTCGATGAATGTGATCAAACCAGATTTCGCCCGATCCGCCGTCCGGCAGGCCCAGGAACACAATCTGACTGCGCTGGATACCGATGTGCTCCAGTGCTTCAACTGATTCCGCCATTCGCACGGTGCCGAACTCGCGCGCACGAACCGGGTCACAAGGATGGCCGTCGAAGTACCGTTCGCACTCGCCCACATCGCCGCCCGTGAAGAACACCACGTGCACGGGCCGCCCGGCCTCAACCATGGCACGCATCAGGCCTGCCCAGGGATGCTCGTCGTCCTCGTGTGGACAGAAGACGATCAGAGAGGACGGCAGATTGTTGACGGCAAGCTCCGTTTTTGCGGACTCGTAGTCTCGCCCGTTGGCCCTCGCCGAGAGCGCAAGGGTGTAAACGCCCGGCTTACGGGGAGCGGACGCGGCCCACGCTCCGTGGAATTGACTGGACCCGGAAGGAGGCGGCAAGGAACCAGGTAAATCCTTGGATTCGACCACCACCCCCTGGCTGTTTTTTATTCCCATGTGAAACCCGCCGGCGTCGCCCTGGGCCGCGTTGATTGTTGCTCTAAGAGTAAAGGCCTCGCCGGGCGTGTACATCGTTCGCGAGCGATCGATGGAGACCACCGATGACACATAACCCGGGGGGTAGAACTCACGGTAGCGCGTGAAATCGATTTCGTCACTATACGGGTGGGTATAGTTGCGGCTATAGGGCTTGGGCGCCACGCGGCCGGGCTGGCGTACAATCACCTGCGGAGAGAACTGCATGTCGAGCAAATCCTTGCGGCCATGATTCCACACCGCGATGGTGTAACGATCCACTTCCGGCGGCGGGATCTTCTCCTCCCGTGCGGGTCCGCCCGCCCCCATGATGGCTACCTGCGAGCCTTGCAGGAACGCCGCCCTGCCTGCGGGCGCCATCGGCAGTAGGACATGGCCATGGGCGGGAACGTACAGATTCTGCCGCAGCACGACAAGCCCTAGCGACGGACTCACCGTCATTCTTCCCGCGCCGTTTTGGGGCCCCGAGAATTCCGAAATCCACGGATAGTTCTCGTTCGAGAACTCAACCCTTAAACCTTTCAAATCCGCACTACTCAGATTTTCAATCTCAACTGCACACTGGATGCGCTCGCCGGGCGCATAAAATGCCTTGTCGAGCGTTACGCGGCTGATCAGCAGCATTTTTCGGTAGGCGAAAAAGCCGGGCGTTTTCTGCACAGCTACCACCTGAGAGGTGGCGCGAGCTTCAACGCGAAGCGTGACCATGTAAAGGCCGGTCGGGGCGGTAATGGGAATTGGCCAATCGCCCTCGAATACAGGGTGGGCGCCGCCGGGTACGCGGTTAAGTTCCACCCGTGTCGGTTTGGACGTGCCCGCGTACTCGATATCCGCGAAGACGACGTAGCTGCCTGCATCGGCGGCGCCGTTTAGCGTGGCACGAATCTGCGCCGGGGAGCCGACGTTGTAACCCGTATCCACGGGAGCGCCCTGCACTGTGACCGCGGCCGGGGCACGCGGGCTGCCGGCCGCTACCCAGATGAGACAGACCGCCACGACGGCGCAGAGAGCGCCGCGCCGGCAGAGCGCGATAGTGAGCTTCGGTTCACCAGTTTTCATCGAAATCATGGGTTGGCTCCGCAGGATGCCTGCGCTGACCAGGAGCCCAAAGCGTTGCATAAGTCGTCCTACAGATCAAGCTCGGCCTCGCGCAACAGCGATTTGGCAATCTCAAGCCACTCTTGCTCAAGTGAACTCTGGGCTGGAGGCTTATCAGCCCGCCTGTACCAATAACCTGCGTTGGAAGAATCTCCCTCTTTGCGGTGCAGGTAGGCATGGACCCAGCAGCCGGCAGGGCCCTCGTCCTGCTGTGCCGATTCATGGGCCCGCTTCCAATTGCCTTTGGCATCCCACCACAGGCCAGCGAGGGCAAAGCCCAAATGGCCTGGCGGATCGTCGCGCAGCTGGGATTGGCGGAATTCTTGCAATGTCATGAGGACTTAGATTAAAGCGCTTTTCCTTTACGAACTCAAGGGGGCGTCTGTCAACTTAATCTGACAATTGTGTTGCCGATCCGCACGGCCGACCTCGTCCCATTCTTCCGGGCTCCAGCGCCGCACACGGTGAACTCAAACTCCTCGACCAGGGCTTTCGCCTCATCGTCCGAAGTGGCAAGGGGATTTATGGCCCCACTCCGGCCTGTTCCAAACATCTGTCCAGTCTGGTTGCAGTGCGTGCGCAGAATCGGCCTTGCGTTCAGAAATAGGCGGATATATAGTAAGCGCAACTCAATAATGTGAAGCCATGAACGAAGATGACTGGAAGGTCCTCCTGGGAAGGATCCAGGACGGCAAAGTCACGCCTTTTCTGGGTGCGGGAGTCAATTACCGGGTGTTGCCTCTAGGCGGGCAAATCGCCCGGGAGTGGGCTGAGGCGGAGCATTTTCCATTGCGTTCTTCGGACGATCTCGCCACCGTAGCCCAGTTCATTGCTGTGAAGTATGAGGATCCGATGCGCCCCAAGGAGGAGATTCTGAAACGGATCGGCCGCGAATCCCGGCCAGACTTCTCCCAACCGGACGATCGGCTGACCTGCCTGACCGCCCTCGCCGGGCTGCCGCTTCCCGTCTACCTGACGACAAACTATGACGACCTGATGGTCGAAGCCCTGAGGCACGCTGATCCGAAGAAGAATCCTCGCCGGGAAGTTTGCAGGTGGCACGCGGGCCTGAAGGCGCTCCCGTCGATCTTCGCCGCGGGCGCCAGGTACCAGCCCGACCACGCGAATCCGGTTGTCTATCATTTACACGGGTCCGATCAATACGTCGAATCACTGGTTCTAACAGAAGACGATTACCTCGATTTCCTTGTGAACGTCTCCAGAAACCAGAAGATATTGCCCGCGCGTATCCAGCAAGCCTTGACCGACGCATCGCTGCTTTTCGTGGGTTACCGGCTAAAGGATATCAATTTCCGGGTCATCTACAGGGGGTTGGTGCAGGGGATGGAAGGCAGTCTGCGCCGCCTGAGTGTTACGGTGCAAATGACGCCGCCGGAGGACCATGCCGGAAATCCCGAGGCGGCGGAAAAGTTTATGAATGATTATTACAAGGAACTGAAAGTAAAGGTCTTTTGGGGCACGGCCGCTCAGTTTGCCCAGGAGCTTCGAGACCGGTGGAAAGGATTCTGTGAAGGCAACGCCGCCAGCCAGTGAAGCCAAGCGGGCCGCCAACCCTTACGTAGGCCCAGGCCCGTACGCCCAGGCTGACGCCTACCGCTTTTTCGGTCGCAACCGGGAAGCTGGGGAATTGTACAGCCTGGTGTCCGCCCACCGGACGGTGCTCCTCTACGCCCAATCGGGTGCTGGCAAGACTTCACTGCTCAACGCTGGCCTCGTCCCCATGCTCGAGGAAGGAGGATTCGACGTCCTTCCTCCAGCCCGTGTTTCAGGGATTAGCCGAGAAGACGCAGCCAAGTATTCCGTCAAGAATATTTACGTTCTCAGCTTTGCCGATTTGTGGGCGGAGCGCTCCGTCGGACCTAATGCTACCTTTCTTGAGGTGTTAGCCATCCGCCAGCGTCGGCGCGACGCTCACGGCAATTTACTGCCTCGTGTAGCCATATTCGATCAGTTTGAAGAACTCTTCACAGGCTATCCGGAGCGATGGCAGGATCGGAGAAGCTTCTTCGAGCAACTCAACGAGGCAATGAAGGATGATCCTTCGCTACGAGTTCTTTTCGCCATGCGCGAGGATTTCGTCGCCCAGATCGATCCTTATGAAGACCTGTTGCCTGAAGAATTCCGCACGCGCTATCGGCTGGAACAACTGCGGGAAGACGCCGCCCTGGCCGCCGTGGAATGCCCGCTCGAAGCGACCGGACTTCGGTTCAAGCACGGAGTCGCTAAACTGCTGGTCGATGATCTCTTGTCAGAGGCTATCACCTCTGGTGTGCGGGCGCCCGGTGAGTTTGTCGAGCCTGTCCAGCTTCAGGTCGTCTGTTTCAATCTCTTCAGGAATCTGCCAGAAAGTACAACGGAAATCACGGAAGAGCATCTTGCCGCTTTTGGCGATGTCGATCAGGCACTGCGAGAGTTCTATCAGGGCGCACTGAAAGAGGCGGCCGGAAAGGCCGCGATCGACGAAGACGACCTGCGGCAGTGGTTCGAAACCAAACTGATCACCGAGGCTGGGACTCGAGGGCTCGTTTTTCGCGGTGAGGCGACGACCGGCGGGATTCCGGATGCAGCGGTAGACGCTCTGGAGGATTTGCACATCATTCGAGCTGAGGTTCGCGGCCGGGATCGTTGGTACGAGCTGAGTCATGACCGCTTCATCCGGCCCATCTTGCGCGCGAACGACACTTGGCGTGCAAGAGTTCAGGCGGAAGAGAGACAGAGGCGCGAGGAAGAGACTCGCCGCCTGATTGAGCAAGAGAGAGGGGAGGCTGCAAGGTCAAGACAGCGGGCGGAAGAGCAGACCCGGTTGGCGAGGCGTTTCCGGGGATTATTCTGGGGAGCTGCGACCGCATTGCTGGCGGCCATTGTCTTTGCACTTGGTTGGTTGTATCAACATAAAAAGATGGAACGCGTGAGCCGCGAATCCTCGGTGCGGGCTTTGGTGCTCGCTGCCGATAAAAATTTGAGTACTGACCCGGAGCTCAGCATTTTGCTGGCCTTGCAGGCAGTGTCACGAACCTATGGTCCGGGTAAGACCGTCATGCCAGAGGCGGAAGATGCCCTGCGCCAGGGCCTTCAGGCCCTTCCCCCGGGAGTTACCATGGGCGGCGACGAGAAGGCTCCCAGGAGCTCCCTGTCTGCCCTTGCGTTCAGCAGGGATGGCACATTACTGGCCACTGGGGGCTCGGATCGTACGGTGCGGGTTTGGGACGCCGCTTCAGGTGCAATTAAGTTCAAACTGTTCCACCACGGCTATCCGGTCACGAGCATAGCCTTCAGCCCGGATGGGACACGGCTGGCCGCGGTCAGCTTGGACGGGGCGGTGTCTGTCTGGGGAGTGGGATCACAACAGCAGTTGAATACCTTTTCTACCGTCTCCTGGCCTTCAGCGGTCTCACTCAGCCCTGATGCGAGATTCCTGGTTGCCGCCACCGCGAATGGCGAAGCGTTGGTGTGGGATGCTCAATCCGGAAAAGAGTTGACCTCGCCTCTCGCGGGTCATCACGGGGCGGTGACCGGAGCCACGTTCAGCGTGGATGCCAAGCTTCTGGCCACCGCCAATGATGATGGAACTGTCATCGTTTGGGATGGTAAAACAGGGCGGCCGAGACCCCTGCTGTCCCCTGGCCACAGAAAAATCACGGGTATGAGCTTCAGCGGAGATGCCACGCGTCTGGCGGTTGCCGGCGAGGATGGAACCGTGACCGTCTGGGATGAGGGATCCGGCAAGAGCTTGTACACGCTCCCGGGCCAAGGCAACAGAGTGTACGCCCTCGCTCTCAGCCTCGATGGCAATCGGATCGCCACGGTCAGGGCGGACGGAAGAGCGGAGTTGTGGGACGTTGCATCTGACGAAGAGTTGCCCATGCGCTTCCCGCGCCAGGACTACATCTCAGGTATTGCCTTCAGCCCTGATGGACAGCGTCTGGCAACCGTCGGCGTCGATGGCACAGCGAAGGTGTGGGATGTGTCGATGCACTCTGCCGCGGAGGTTGTGATGACCTTGCCGGTTCCGGAAGCTTTCTCGGCCGCCTTCAGCCATAAGGGAGGCTTGCTGGCGATAGCCAGCGACCGCGGGACGGCAGTTCGGAGCGTAGCTTCCGGTGAGCTGCTATTTAGCTTCCCAGACTGGGGTGCGTTCAACTTCGCAGCGGATGACTCGGATCTAGCCATTGTGACTTCGGAGGCGAAGCTGAAGGTCGAGAATTTGGGTACGGCGAAGGGGGAACTGCCATATCCGCCCTGCAGCACGTCAAGCACTCCGGTGTGGGCCGACTTCAGCCGCGATTGGAGCGAAATGGTGATATCGGATGTTAACGGGAAGGTGAAGGTATGCCACAAGCCCTCCGGGCAGGGGTTGTTCCTGAACACATCTTCTCCGCAAGCCAATAGCATCGGCGCGGTGAGCCCTGATGGAAAGACGATCGCTCTTGGGGCTCGGGATGGAATGATAAGCCTGTGGGACGCGAACTCGGGCGGCAACAAGTGCTCATGGAAAACTCATTTTCGGCAGACGGACTTTGTCGCCTTCAGTTACAACGGAAAGCGCTTAGCGGCCGCTGGTGAGAACAACTCAGCGCAGATATGGGACTCCTCATGCAGCGGTTCGGGGGAGGTGGAATCCTCAAAGCAACTACGGGCTACCCTCTCCGGACATTCCGGCGCTGTTACCGCAGTCGCCTTCAGCAAGGATGGAACACTCGTGGCAACAGGCAGTCTGGACGGAACGGCAAAGGTGTGGGACGTCGGTCCTCCAGGGAATCCCAAAGAGCTGTACAGTTTCAGCCACGAGAGCGGGATTTTGTATGTAGACCTTAGCCCGGATAGCGGACTGCTGGCAGCGACCAGCGCGAACGGATATGTCAGAATATACCGTCTCAATATCGGCATCGCCCGCTTGATGACCTTGGCAAAGGAGCGCGTCCACCGCAATCTCAGCCCGGGAGAGTGCAAAAAGTTCGTGCCCGGCGGCAAGTGTGCGCAGGTTGTCGCCGCTGCGACAGAATGACACCGCCGTGGGTCGGCCTGACACAGCTCCGCTCTTCTTAACTTTTTCGACGGGTCATCTCTAGCCACGGGCGCGTTGCCGTTCCTCTCTAGAGGAAGGCTGCAAAAGGTATCTAAAGGTGGACAAGTGGCCGCCCGTTCTGCAGCTTTCGTTCTGGCATTGAGCGCGCGGGACCATAAGAGGAGGAGCGTCGATGAATTTGCAGCCTGATCCTCAATCCGACGTAGCTTCACGGAAGTGGGTCTTTGCGTTTGGCATGTATCTGATTCTCCTGAATCTGTTGCTGCTGTACCTGCTACTCAGGCTGTGGCCTGACCAGGTAGGCTCGTCCTTTAAGACCGAAGCTCACTCCTTTACGCTGATTCCCCATCTGTGGGTCGTATCGTTGTGGCCGGAAATTCAGTTTCTTGCTCTGGTTGCTGTGGCGGGTGGCCTGGGGAGTTACATCCACTTGGCAACCTCTTTTGCCGACTACCTTGGCAACCGCCAATTTGTGAAGAGCTGGATGTGGTGGTATGCCTTGCGGCCGTTCATTGGTTCGGCGCTGGCTGTCATCGTTTACTTTGCCGCGCGCGGCGGCCTGATTGCGGGCACGAGCGGCGCAGGGGACTTGAGCCCATACGGCGTCGCTGGGCTAGCGGGGCTGGCGGGCATGTTTTCCAAACAGGCTACGGACAAACTGAGGGAAGTTTTCGAAAACCTCTTCAGGACGGAAAAGCCACCGCGAGCCGATCCCCTGAAGTCAGGGGCAACGGATCCTGTCAAAGCCAGCTCGTAATGCCGACAGTTATCCAGCAAACCTGGGTCTACGGGCGCCACTTTCAAGGGAACGCGCTTTTCAGCACGGGCCTACGCGCAAACAGGAATCTAATCCGTCATGGCTTCACAATTGACCTGTCGAGGCGCCGGCTGGCGCAGAGCGCATCTCTGTGATTCACCACTCTGACTTCGCGAGCCGATATTTCCTGTTGATGCCCATCTACGGACGCCACTTCGAGCCCGGCCAGTTGCAGTTTATCACCACCAGCACCTATCGCCGCAGCCGCACTTTGCCTTGTAACGAAGGCAATGGGGATGGATGCGGCCGGCGAAACATACTGGTTAAACTTGCACAAAGGTACGTAAAGTTCCCCAGCAATCCGCGTAACTAATGATAACAAAGGGGTTGCCCACGCGTCTTGGACTCCAAAATTAAGCTCTAAAAAGCCGGAAATTTTGGGGGCCGCAAAACCTAATTAATTTCTTTAGATACCGTGAGTTAGATATAATCCTATGGAACTTCACGTACCTCTCCAGAAACTTGGCGCGTAAGTCCTATGGATTCAATAGACCCATTCTGCGTCCTGGCGCCAAGTTTCTGCCTCGCGTAACCACCCCGAAGGGGCGGTCGGCTGCTATGTTGGAATTTAACCCATACGAAGCGGGGGCAAGCCTCGGCAATTGGGGCCGTGAAACGCTTGAAAAATGACCGCATCTACATTAAACAGCCGGACGCGCGGGCCACGAACCTGGCGCTGATGACGTTGAAGCAGCGAAGGCTTGGCTGTCACAAGACAAGATCAGAAAGCGGGTAGCGGCTCCAACCTGGAAATCAAAAGTGCTATGAGCCGCGACAAAGAGAGAGCGCGGGGACTTCGCATGGGCGAGACGGCGGGCGGCCCGCCAACGTTTCACATCAGGATGCAGAGCGACTGTCGTCTGCTTTCTGTGGTGCGGAGCGCGGTCTCGGAGCTTGCCGCGGTCTGGGGTTTTGACAACGAGCAGCGCCGAGGCATCACGCTCGCCGTTGATGAAGCGCTGAGCAACGTTATCCGGCATGCTTACAAGAATCGCTGTGACCGGGAGGTCGAAGTGAGCTGCCAGGGGCATTCGGAATATCTGGAGTTCACCTTCCTGGATCATGGCGAAGCTGCCGACCCCTCCAGGTTCTGCGCCCAGCCTTTGGATGAGGTCGCTCTGGGCGGGCGCGGCACTCACCTCATTCGCCAGATCATGGACGAGGTTTGTTACGAACGTGTGGCCGAGGGGAACCGGCTGCGTTTGAAGAAGTATCTCCCCGGCGCCAAAGGCAAGGCTTGATTTGTCATCAAGCAAGCGCGAGGGACGATCTTATGAAAACTGCGATCCGCGAACGATCCGGGACCACCATCGTCGATGTAACCGGCGACATCGACATGGGAACCTCGCCCAACTTGCGCAAGGCGTTGCTGGAGTCGCTGAAGGAAACGCCTCGCCTTGTCGTGAACCTGCGGGAAGTGCGATACGTCGACAGCTCTGGGATCGCTTCCCTTGTCGAAGTGCTGAAGGAGGCGCGCAAGACCGGGAAGCGGCTGGTTCTGATAGGCTTGAATGCGGCCGTGCATGAGGTTCTGCAACTGACGCGCCTGACCAAGATTTTTGAGATTCGGGAGACCGAAGAAGCGGCCCTGCAAGACTGACGGCCCACGGCCCTGCCGGGACCTCGCCTCTTGCCCTCGGCCACGGAGCTATTCGCGGTGAAGACCACAAGGATCACGGGGTTGCCGGGTCGCGTTGGGCTCGAAACACTGAAGGGCCTGGCGTACTTCGGAGGATTGGCCAGCCTGGCCGGCGAATCCGCTTATATCACGTTCGTGGGGCCCTTCAGAGGCCAGCGATTGCGTCCGCGGCGCGCTTTCCACCAGGCCATGGCTGTGGGCGTGCGAGCCGTGCCCATCGTCTCTCTTATCAGCTTTTTTGTGGGCCTGATCATAGCGCTCCAGAGCGCCTACGAATTGCGTCGGCTCGGAGCCATTCAATTTGTGGCCGACGCGGTCGCGATCTCGATCGTGCGGGAGTTGGGTCCGCTGATTACCGCCATCATTGTGATCGGCCGGTCAGGATCCGCATTCGCCGCGGAAATCGGCACCATGAAAGTTACCGAAGAGGTCGATGCGCTGGAGGCCATGGCCATCCGTCCCGTGGCTTTCCTGGTGGCGCCGAAGTTTCTGGCCATGCTCGTGATGGTGCCGTGCCTCACGATTTGGGCTGACTTCATGGGCGTGATGGGCGGATGCCTTTTCGGCGTGGCGGGAGCGAATTTCACCCTCGTGTCGTATCTCCAGGCCACGCGCGATGCCCTGGCCCTGCACGATATTTCCACCGGCCTGGTGAAAAGCGCTTTGTTCTCTGTGGTCATCACCGCCGTCGGTTGCCAGGAGGGCTTCTCGACCGGGGCTGGCGCGGAGGAGGTTGGGCGCTCCACCACAGCGGCAGTGGTCAAGTCGATTTTTCTGGTGATTCTGGTTGATGTGGTGTTTACGGCTCTCTTTTATCTCACAAACCGCGTTTGATCCGGACATGTCCAGGATGACAGGCCGCGGGGAGGGTCTATGAATGAGTCTGTTGCGGAAGCTGAGCATCCGGTGATCTCGGTGGTGAATCTCCGGGTGAGCTACGGCGAGCGCGAGATTCTGCATGGGATCAGCTTCGACGTGCGGCGCGGCGAGACGCTCGTGATTTTGGGGGGTTCCGGGTCGGGAAAGAGCACCTTGCTCCGGACCCTCGTCGGCCTGGAGAAGGCGAGCGGCGGCGAGGTGTGGATCAAGGGTGTGAACATCGCCCGGGCCACGGTTCAGGAGCTGGATGAGATTCGAAAAAAGATGGGTGTGTCCTTCCAGGGCGGGGCGCTTTTCGGCTCCATGACCGTGGGAGAGAATGTGGCGCTGCCGTTGCGCGAGCACACTCGTCTCGAGCCATCCACCATCGAGATCATGGTGCGGATTAAGCTCGAGCAGGTGGGGTTGGCGAGCTTCGAGGACTACATGCCCTCCCAACTGAGTGGCGGCATGAGGAAACGCGCCGCGGTGGCTCGCGCGCTCGCGATGGACCCCGAAATCCTCTTCTTTGACGAGCCTTCCGCCGGAC
>JBOGJY010000124.1:0-3285 GCA_050745325.1 Terriglobia bacterium | reverse complement strand
TACGTTTACTTGACGCGTCACCCTGTAGGGCAACAATGCCGCAGAGTTTTAAATACAAACTCAGCGCCACCCGCTCCGCAGGAGCGGCAGAATATAGCCCACGGCGTGAGCCGTGGGCTAGAATCGTGTCCCACTCCCCCGTCCCCTCTCCCGCCCGCGCGGGAGAGGGGCGCCGAAGGCGGGGTGAGGGCCCATTAATCCCCAGGGCTTGCGCCCTGGGCTACCTTCTTCCGCCCCTGACGGGGCTCTGAACCCGGCCCCTGGAAACAGGGGAAATTCATCAACGAACTTCGGTGACATAACACTAGTGAATAAGGCTGCGGAACTCGAGCATCAGCCACAAGGCCGGCGCTCCCAGCAGCAAGCTGTCAACACGGTCGAGAAGTCCGCCGTGGCCGGGCAAAAGAGCGCCCGAATCTTTCAGGCCAGCTCCTCTCTTTAGAGCAGACTCCACCAAGTCGCCGGTCTGCCCGGCAATGGCGACAGCGAGAGCCAGCGGAAGAACAATTTTCCAATCGGTTGTTTGCCAAAACCACCGCGCGTAGGCCCACCCGATAATCAGGCTGGCGGCAAGGCCGCCCACCGACCCCACTATCGTCTTCTTCGGCGAAACCCGCTGAAACATGAGCCGGCGCCCGAACAGCCGGCCCGTGAAGTAGGCGAAGATATCACCGGCAATGACCACCGCAAAAAGAAAGAAAACCACCTGCCGGCCATTGGCCAGACCCGATCCCAAGGTCGAGAATCTCAGCGGGAACAAGCAGGAAAAAGTGAAAGCGACGTAGACGACTCCGAATACCGCCGCCGATACGGCTCCAAGATATTCCTTAAGGTCTGAAACTTTCCAAAGCGCCAGGCTCGGGATGAGAACCAACAAAAGGACCAGCGCCGCGAACTCTAATCCCTGAGAATAGCGAAGCGACGCCCATTGGGTAGCGCAAATTGCTCCGCCCCCGGCATAACCCAAAATGGGCAGCGCCTTGGCGCCGGTTTGCCGCGTAATGTGAAAATATTCGTGCAGGCACCGCTCAACCAAGACAATCAGAACGCCAAGATATAGCCATTTCGGGGACCAGCCAATCAGGTAAATTGAGGGAACCAAAATGGCAACGCCGGTGAGCACGCGAGTCTTCATAGGATTGGCGTGACGTCTAGCCAAGGCCCCCGTACCGGCGCTCCCGCTTCTGGAAATCGAATACGGCCTGGTATAAATCCTTGCGCTTAAAGTCTGGCCACAGAGTCTCCGTGACCCAGATCTCGGAGTACGCCGCCTGCCAGAGCAGGAAATTACTCAGCCTCATCTCGCCGCTGGTGCGGATGAGCAGGTCTGGATCCGGAAGACCTTGCGTATAGAGCTGTTCGCTCACCATTTCTTCGCTGATGCGCAACCGGCCGTTCTTCTTCACGCGCCGGGCGAGCGTGCGGAAGGCGTCTACCAACTCGGCGCGAGCGCCATAGTTCAAGGCCAGCGTGAGCCTCAGTCCCGTGTGGGTCCGTGTCGATTCGATGGCCGCTCGCAAATCCTGCTGCACAGGCCGCGGCAGCGCCCTGATGCGTCCGATCACACCCAGCCGGATGTTTTCGCGCTTCATCTCATCCATCTCTTTTTTGAGATACTCGCGCAGCAGCGCCATCAAAAGCTCAACTTCCACCTGGGGCCGCTTCCAATTTTCCACCGAAAACGCGTAGAGGGTAAGGTAGGGGATGCCCAGACGGCGGCAGGCCTCGACCCCTTGGCGCACCGCGGTCATACCCGCGCGGTGTCCAGCGATCCGCGGCAACCTCCGCTTTTGGGCCCAGCGGCCGTTGCCGTCCATGATCACAGCGATGTGCTGCGGGAGACGATTACCGTCAATCCGCTTTAAGAGTTCCGCTTCTGTTGGTTTTCGATTCACTTCGAGTTTGAGAGAATATTTGTAAGCTTCATTGCTTCGAGCTGACGATCAAAAGTGGCAGCCACGGTCTGTGTCCTATCTGACCGTGGGCTTTTGGTTGCGATAACAACCCAAGGTCAATCGAAAACCGATTAACCGTGGCTACCATACCATCTCTTGCCTCTCAGCCCTTTGGAGCGTAATAACCCGGCCGGAAAACCACATGATACTTAACCGCCTTGCCCTTCTGATTGATGATTCTCAACGGATTCCCCTGCGCGTCCACCACGTCGATCTTCAGTTTGTGGTATTTGCCATTTTTCTCCGGGTCCGTAGGCGTAAAACCCAGACTATATTCCGAACGCAGTTGGTCGCCGATCTGCTGGTAAATGCCCGGCAACTCAGCCTCAAAGCGAGGGAAGTAAGCTTGCCCGCCCGAATACTGAGAAATGTAGTTCAGGCTATTCCGGGCCTGTTCGGTGTCGATATTCTCCCCTCCCGTCCGTACCGTGACCCACTCGAGGATGCTCACCGCATAAACGGGAGTGGTGGACGACTTGGCGATCTTGAGCATGTCGCCGTATGTCAGCTTGCTGAAAGTATCGAAGCCGCTCACAATCGCCAAAATCGCTTTGCGGCCCTGAATATCTTTCATGCGGTCCATCGTATACGCCAGGGCATCATACAGGCAGTCTTCAGAGAAGCCCGGAAAAACAAGCTGCCGGAGCGATCCCGCCACCTGCATGCGGTCGTGCGTGAAGTCGGTGAGGATGTGAGGCTTCAGATCGAAATAAATCACCGCCACCCAGTCCTTGGGTTGCATGACGTTAATGAACGTGTAGGCCGAGGTAAGCGATTGATAGACCAGCGGCCAGTACTCATTACTAAACTCGACCAACATGCAAATCGTCATCGGCGCTTGGGTCGTCCCAAAGTTCGTGACCGTCTGCTCGACGCCATCGTCATAAACGTGGAAATTAACCTTTTGCAAATTCTTGATGGGGTCTCCGCTATTGTCTTCAACCCGCACATCCGCGTTCACCAGATTAGTTGTGGTTGACAGTGTATAAACCTGATTAGGATTGATTTTCTGCGTGTTGGGAGAGGGCGCAGGGGCTGGGGCGTTCCTTTTAGGTGGAGCAACTTCCCCCGGCTGCTGTTCCGGACCTTGCTGTTGCGCCGGCTTTGGGATGGCGGGAGTTTCACCCGGCTGCGCGGCAGGACCTTCCGAGGTTTGCGGACGCGCCAAGGTATTCCCGCCTTGGCTCCAAACTATTGGCAGTAGGAGGCTCATAAAAACAATCATCACCCACACGGCGCGCGGCTTTGTCATCAGTCGTAATTCTCCCTATCACCCCGAAAGGTATGATGCCATTAGCCCCTATCAAGGTCAACCGGCAGCGAATCAAAG
>JBOGJY010000123.1:0-22760 GCA_050745325.1 Terriglobia bacterium | reverse complement strand
AAGAGTAAAGACCGGCGGCCAGAGGCCGCCGCTACAATAGATGTCACTATAATATGTAATCCTCAATAAATCCCCCCATTTAGTGATATTCTCAATCAGTTCAGCGGGTGCAAATCTGTGCGGATTTTAATTGCGGATGACAGCGAGGCGCTTCGCTGTGCGTTGGCGCGCCTTTTGAAAGATCGCGTCCATTGTGAGGTCTGTGGAGAGGCGGTCGACGGCGCGGACGCGCTCGAAAAAGCGAAGGAGCTTCGGCCCAGTTTGATCTTGCTGGATATCAGTATGCCGGGGATGAGCGGTTTCGAGACGGCGCGGATGATCCGGGAACAGGTTCCCGATGTTAAGATTATAATCATGAGCCAGCACGACGCGGCTCAAATGATGCCCGGCGCGATCAATGCTGGAGCGCAAGGTTGTGTGGACAAGAGCCGCCTCAGCACGGACCTGATTCCGGCCATCCAAGCCATCGGGATGAGCGATGTTTGAAGGCGGAGAATGTGCGGCGCCATCATCAGCCATTCACGATGGTGTCTGGAACAACCATTGAAGAAAGGGATCTCCGGTAAGTTTGGAAGCTGGTGAATGCGAAAGTTACCTCTTATCGCTATGATGTGCGGCGCTTCTGTTATGGCGCTTGCGTGTACTGGGTTCTTCATTTCGATTCACGTGCTCGCTTCGGGGCCGGCGGCTCAGGATCCATGGCCGCAATCGCAGTTGATCGCGCCCGAAACGCTGGCGAACGAGCTGCAAGGAAAAGAGAAGAAGCCGCGGATTATTTGCGTGGGCGTTCCAACCCTGTATCAGTCAGCCCACATACCTGGCGCGCGGATGGACGGCCCGGCGAGCGAGGCGGCGGGCCTGGCGAAGCTCAGGCAATGGACGCGGCGCGCGCCCAAAAACAGCCGCGTGGTGATCTATTGTGGGTGCTGTCCGTTCAACGTCTGTCCGAACGTCCGCCCCGCCTATGAAGCCCTGCGCAAGGCGGGCTTCACCCATATCCAGGTGCTCGCGCTTCGAAACAACTTCCTCACCGACTGGATGGACAAGGGCTATCCCATTGAAGCGGAAAAGTAGTGGCGCCAGCGGCTTTTGCTCCCCAAAGGGGAGCGACAGAAATAGCCGTGGGTAAAACCCACGGTCACGGACGGAGAAAGCAGCCGGCCCTGGAGGGGCCGAACGCCTAACGATCTTATGCGCCCGGCATCTGATCATTTGGCGATATTCAACCCCTCCGGGGTTGCCGACGGTGATGACCGTGGTTCGCGCTCCGTGGGTTCCACCCACGGCTATTCATCTTCCACCGCTTCGCGGTGGCGCCTCGACGCGTTTACAGTGACGCTATTTTCTGTAGCGGCGCTCTCTGAGCGCTGGAAAACCGGCGGCGGGACGCCACCGCTGCAATGAATGATTGATGTCACTATAATTGGTAATCTTCAATAGGTTTGTGGTGGAACCTCGCCGGGCTTTGGAGGCAACAATGAAGCATGGTTTGAATATTCCCGCGCACGGGGCGCTCGATCTCGTGTCTCTGGGCGGCCTGGTTCACCGTCTTGATCCGGGAATCATTCCTTTCCGCAAGGCGGCAGAATGCAAGATTCATGTGAGCGGCGGCGAGTTTAACGTCGCCGCCAACTTAGCGGATTGCTTTCGCATGAATACCGGGATTGCGACGGCGATGGTCGCCTATCCGATTGGGGACCTCGTCGCCGAGCGCGTGCGGGCGATGGGCGTGAAGCCATTTTACAAATGGTTTGAGCACGATGGCGCCACCGGCCCCAACATCCCCACCGTCTACAGCGACCGCGGGCAGGGCGTGCGGCCGCCGGTTGTTTTCTACAACCGGGCGAATGAGGCGTCGGCTCAACTGAAGGCGGGCGACTTCGACTGGAAAGCGATCTTTGCCGACGGCGTGCGCTGGTTTCACAGTGGCGGGATTTTCGCCGCGCTCTCGCCCACCACGCCGGAATTAATTATCGAAGGGATGCAGGCAGCCAAGGCCGCGGGCGCCGTGGTTTCCTTTGACCTGAACTTCCGCGCCAAGCTTTGGAAAGTTTTGGGAGGCAACAACCGCGCGCCGGAAACGGTCAGGCGCATTGTGAAAAACGTGGATGTCCTGGTGGGCAACGAAGAGGACCTTCAAATGGGTCTCGGCATTCCGGGACCGGAAGTCGCCGCCAAGTCAAAGCTCGATCCGTCCGCATTTTTCAAGATGATTGGAGATGTCGTCAAGCAGCAGCCGCAGATCAAAGTGGTGGCGACGACTCTGCGCGAGGTGCACTCGACCAACCGGCATAGTTGGAGCGCGGTGGCGTGGATCAATGGCAAGGAGTACGTCGCCCCCACGGCGGAGCTTGACGTGCTCGACCGCGTGGGCGGCGGCGACGGCTTCGCGGCAGGGCTTTTCTACGGTTTGCTCACCGGCGAAGAGCCGGAAGAAGCGGTGAAACTGGGCTGGGCGCACGGCGCTCTGATCACCACCACTCCGGGCGACACCACCATGGTTACGTTAGAGCAGGTGCGCGCCCTGGCTAAAGGCGGCTCGGCTCGCATTCAGCGATAGGAAAATGGTAGCCAAAGTCAATTATTTTGTGATTGACCGTGGGCAGTTGCGATTACGAAAAGCCCACGGTCAGGAACAACCCTGACCGTGGCTACCGTTACTCCGCCAGCAGGTCTTTGAAGTAATCGTTGAGCAAGCGGTCTTTAGGATCGTATTGTTTGCGTGCAGCGGCGAAAGTCTTCAAGCGGTCTCCGAGAGCCTTCTGAGCATAAGCCCGTGTCACACCATACGTCTGATTCATCAGCGGAGAACCTCCAAGGTTGCAGCAGAACTCGTTGTATGCGATGAGGAATGGCTTCCAACCTTCACTGCCCGTGGAAACCGGGTCCACGGTCATAACGTTTCCATCGTAGGAATAAGAGAGCAGTGAGCTTTGATCTTTCAAGATGCGGTAGCCCACGCTCAGCATGTCGGAGCGATACCCTTTCTGCTGGTAGTAATCCCGCGAGAACTTGAAATACGCGGGCAGGACGGTCGCGTAGCGTTCTTCCGGAAACGCCCACAGGCTGAAGGTGTAGCGGCTGTTATTGGACACGGGCGGGTAATGGATGATCTGGTCGGTGGCGATGGTGTAATCGCTCTTGATCAGGTGGGTGAGCTTGAAGCGCCATAAGGCGTTGAACTCATCTACGGCCTTATAACGAATAGTGGGGTTCGAGATCGTCGTCGTGAGCTCGTGGCAGAACATGGGTCCTGCCGTGCCCCACATGAAATTGCGCAATTTCCACACGTAGCTGGCCGGGCTGCCGGTGGCGTTGGGATTGTATTTGCGGAACTCGACAGTGATCAGGTTGTCGAACGGGAACGTATAGAACATCATCGATTCGCTGCGCGCCCAAAGCTCGGGCAGCTTGGTCACGAAGTCTTCGAGAGTAAATGTCTCGTGATAGACCGCCATCGGCAGGATGGGACGCACGCGGAACGTCGCCTCATAAACGATCCCGAATAACCCATAACTCGACCGGGCCTTCTGCATCAAATCAGGCTGGTCCTCCGTCACTTCCAGCAGCTCGCCCGAGGGCAACACCATCTTGATGTTAGTGACATAAGAATTCACTTGCCCGAATTCGCCCGGCATGGAGCCGTCTTTCGTTCCCGCGCACGCCGCGCTTCCCACGGAGAGGCTGCCAATCTCCGTATTCACGTAAAACTGCAATTTGCTCTTCTCGAGTTCGTGCGCGATGTCGATATAAAGCGCCCCTGCCTGCGCCGTGACGCTGTCGCCGGTGATGTTCAGAATGCGATTCATATTGGTCATTTTGACCAGCGTGCCGCCATCGGCTACGCCGCAAGGCGCGGTGGAATGGTTGGAACCCACCGCCCGCACGGGCGACGGATACTTCATCGGGTCTTTCAAAATGGCAATGATATCTTCAACCGAGTTTGCTTCAACTAAAACCTGCGGATGCGACACCAGATCGCCAAACCAATTCGTGACTTCAAGGCTTGCCATGGAAATGCTCCTTTTCTTCGCACGCTGAGGTGCAGGTTGGATCCTATTTCTTTGGTTTTGGAGCGCCCGTGATGGTCTTCATTCTACTCGCAAGGGCGCGCGGTTGCCAACATTGTTCTCAACGGTGTTTTTAACGGGGAGCAACTCTTGGCAAAACAGTGGCGGGTATGGGGATTAACCGGCGCGGGCGCAGCCGCGACAGGAGATTTTGATGCCTGCGAACTATAGTTTGGCTATTGGCTCTTTAAGCGAACTATCGCTTTGCGGGCCACCGGGAAGTTAGGATCGAGCTGCAAAGCAGCCTCGTATTCGATCATCGCCAGATTAGGCTTTCCCCATCGCTCGTAAAGCGTTCCGAGCCAACTCAGCGCCGAAGCGTGAGAGGGATAATCGCGGCGGTCCGGCGCATGGGCCACGTAGGACTTCAGGTCACGCTCAGCCTGTGCAAGGCGCTGATCTTCGAGGATGTGGGCGACGCCGCGATAGTAGGTAATCCGGGGATCGGCCGGGTTCACTTTTTCCGCGCCGCTGACGGCGGCGCCAAGTTCTGAAACATCCTTGTGCGCGATGCCAGCGTCCGCGACTTCGAGATACGGACCCACTCGATTGGGTTTCAGCTCGAGCACGCGGCGGTACTCTGTATCGGCGCGAGAGGCATTGCCGGTGCGCTCGTCATACTGCGCGCGCGCCAACGTCCCTTCTACCGGGTTCAGCTTGGCGATAGCTTCTGCTTGTTTCCGGGCTTTGTCTTTGCTGCCGCCTAGAATCCAAGGGGCTTCAAGGTAGAATTCCATCAGGTCACGCCGCGCATCAAGAGCAGCGGGATCGACGGCAACAGCTTGCTCGAACTGGCGGCGCGTTTTCAGCGCCAGCGAGAAACTACGCTGATTTTCCGCTTTCCGTCCGTAAGCTTGGCCGAGCCATAAGTGGTATTCCGGGTTTGCGGAATCCAGTCGCACCGCGGATTCCGCGTGAAGAATGGCGCCATCCCAATCGCCCATCTCGTAATCGCAACGGGCGAGCAGGATTTCGGAGGCAGCGCTGGCCGGCGCCTCCCGCGGCGCTCCGGCAAGTATCTCCGACGCTTCACGGAACTTCCCAGCCTGAAACTTGGCAAGCGCTTGGCCGTAGTATGGGTTGGGCGGTTCGCTGAATGCCGAAAGCGGCGCCCAGAGCGCCATGGCGCTAATCAGCATCGCCAGCAAAAGCCGCCAAGCCGGTCCGCCCACGCTCTTTCGCCCTGGACGCGCGGTGTCACGGTGGGTCTTTTGCAGGAAGCCGAAATCAAACTGGGAAAACCTGAAGTATAAGTCCAGACTGAAGGTCAACTATTCCTCCCAGGGTCAAAACAACCTATTGTATCATTTCGCGCGCTACGCTCAAGAAAAAATGGTCACTTCGCGCCATCCCTAATACTTATCGGCACATCCACTAGATTCGATGATTAAGGACTGGGGAAAGTAACAGCGGGGGAGTCAAACGCGTTTCTATGCGCTGTTCAGCGGAGCCATCATGCGCGCTTTCATCTGCGCGGATTGAAAAGCAGTGAGCGCCACAACGTGGACAATATCGGGGGCCTCGCATCCGCGTGAAAGGTCGCTGGCCGGGCGCGTCAAACCCTGGTAAACCGGACCTACGGCAACGCAGCCTCCCAGCCGCTCAGCCATCTTGTAGCCGATGTTGCCCGCGTTCAAATCGGGGAAGATCAAAACATTGGCCCGGCCCGCCAGCGGCGAGAACGGCGCCTTGCGCTCCGCCACTTCAGGAGTGAGCGCAGCATCCAGTTGAATTTCGCCTTCCATAATCAGCCTGGGGTTGCGCTCCCGCACCATTTCGGCGGCCCTTTTTACGTGTTCCAATTCGCGGTGGTCTGCGCTTCCTCGCGTCGAAAAAGAGAGCATAGCCAGGCGCGGCTCCGCACCTAGAATCACCCGCGCGTGTGACGCCGTAGCCAGAGCGATTTCGGCGAGTTGTTTAGGTGAAGGACTCGGAACCACAGCGCAGTCGGCGAAAAGGAATGCGCCATTTGTTCCAAGATGCTCGTGTGGAGATACCATCAAGTGAAAACTCGAAACCAGAGCGGCCTCAGGAGACTTGCCGATGGTCCACAGCGCCGCCCGTGTGGTCGCGGCGGTGGTTGTTGCGGCCCCGCCTACCGAACCGTCAGCGTCTCCCATTGCCACCATCAGACCCGCAAAATAGGGAGCGCGCTGCGCAATTTCAAGCGCCGCCGCTTCCGTCAGGCCGCGCGATTTACGGCGTTCGTAGAGGAGCCCCGCATACTCTTCGAGGCGGGGCGAGGATGAGGGATCGAGAAATTCAGTCTTCTGAAGATAGATGCCTAACATCCGCAGCCGGGAGTAAATGCGCGCCGGATCGCCGAGCAAGGTGAGATGCGCGAGACGATCCCTTTCGATCGCCTCGGCGGCGATGAGGACACGATCGTCCTCTCCTTCGAAAAGAACTATGCGCTGGAGGCATTGTCGCGCTTCCTCCTGCACCCTTTGCAGAATATCCATTCGCTTCACTCGATTCAGAATTCAGATGACATCATGCGCCGCCGGCTCCCGGCGCCACACGTGCGCCCTTTATCAGGATGCTCAACTCGCGCCAGAGGTTGGGCGCCTTCCTGGAGGGCAAGTCGTCTGGCCGTCCGTCCGGTCGGCTTGGCGTCCCAGTTCCGGCCCGTGATTTGCTGAAAAGCTTGCCTTAGCGTCCAAAGGGATAAACACGGCGCGCCAAGACGAGTTGCGGGCGCTGCGTGTCAATCCCATGCCAATTCATCACAGTTCGGAGATGATGGACGCCGGCATCTGACTGTGCTGTCTTGATATAATATGACGTTTCGACACGGCCGGTGATTCCGGCTTGCGAGAGGCTATGTTTAAAACCATCGAATGGACGCCTGAGGGCGTCAGAATGATTGATCAGACCCGGCTCCCGGTCGACGAGGTCTATCTCACTTGCCACGATTACCGCGAGGTTGCGAATGCAATTCGCGGCATGGTCATCCGCGGCGCGCCCGCGATCGGCGTGGCGGCGGCAATGGGGGTTGCGCTCGGGGTCAGAGATTCCCCGGCTCAAAATACCGGAGATCTGCGAGCTGATTTCGAGATCATAGCGAAGGCAATCTCCGAAACACGGCCCACCGCCGTCAATCTCTTTTGGGCGGTCAAGCGGATGCGGGAAGTTTTTGAACAGTCGCTGGCCGCTGGCGGCGCTGAAGCGGAGGTCATCAGCCGCGCCAAGAACCGCCTAGTGGCTGAGGCGCAGCGCATCCTTGCCGAGGACATTGCCATCAACCAGGCGATGGGCCGCCACGGCGCTGGCCTGCTGAAAGAATCCATGACGGTGCTCACCCACTGCAACGCGGGCGCGCTCGCTACGGGCGGTTATGGCACGGCGCTCGGCGTGATTCGCGCCGCCGTCGCCGAAGGCAAAGCCATTCGCGTGTTTGCGGATGAAACCCGGCCGTTCCTCCAAGGGGCCCGCTTGACCGCTTGGGAGCTTTTGCAGGATCGCATCCCGGTAACACTCATCACCGATAATATGGCGGGCTATTTTATGAAGCAGGGAACGATCCATGCGGTAATCGTAGGAGCGGACCGCATTGCGACGAACGGTGACGTGGCGAATAAAATCGGAACCTACTCCGTCGCTGTTTTGGCGCGCGAAAATGGAATCCCGTTTTATGTGGCCGCGCCGCTCTCAACCATCGATCTCAGCCTCTCGTCAGGAGACGAAATTCCGATTGAGGAGCGATCCGCCGGCGAAGTAACTCATCTTTCTGGAATGCAGATCGCACCCGCCAGCGTCGAGGCGCGCCATCCGGCTTTTGACGTCACACCCCACCGGTATGTCAGCGCGATCATCACGGAGCGCGGCGTGGCGCGCGACCCGTATGCAGAAAGTCTGAAGGCGCTCTTTGATTAACCGTAAAAGCCGGTTTTGTCACGCTGAACGAAGCATTGGCTTGTCGTATTAGAGCGGAAGAACCCAGATTCTTCGCTTCGCTCAGCATGAAAGCCAACAAAGCTTTTGAGGATTGCAGGCTATCGCTGCACGCTACCAAGCGAACATTTTAGTGGGGGATGTCTGGCTTGCGAGATGAAGTTCTGTATTCATCCCGCGGCGCTCCAGAGCCTCGGCGGCGCTCAGACGGGCGAGTTCGGGGTGGTTGTTGGTCTCGCTCAGGTGGGCCAGCACCAGCACCTGAGAAGCGCCGTCGTATTCGCTGCTCAGGAACTCCGCGGTAGCGAGATTCGAAAGATGGCCGTGGCGGCTCATCACGCGCTGCTTCACGTGCCAGGGATACGGGCCCACCTTGAGCATATCGAGATCGTGGTTCGACTCGAAGATCAGGCAGTTTGAGCCTTGGATATGCTGCTTGATGAGCTCCGGAATATAGCCCAGATCGGTGACTACGGCCACTTTGATACCTTCGGCTTCGAGCGTGAAAGCCACCGGGTCCGCGGCGTCGTGCGGAATGGAGAAGGGTGAGATTTCGATATCGCCAATCACAAACTTCGAGCCGGCCTCAATAGTCTCGCAGGCTTCGATCTTTGGGTCCCACTCCATCGCCTCGCGCGTGGCTCGATTGATATAAACGGGACACTTGAGATCGAGCGCGAGCCGTCTGAGGCCGTTAACGTGATCGATGTGCTCATGGGAGATGACAATGGCGGCGCAGGTTTCCGGGCGCTCGCCGAGAGCCGCCAGGCGCGCAAACGTTTCCCGCCTGCTGAAGCCGGCGTCGATAAGGAGGCGCGTGCGTTCCGTAGCCACCCAAGTGGAGTTTCCCTTGCTTCCGCTGCCCAGCACGCAAACGCGAACGCTCAATCGAGTCCCTTCCTGCCGCCCGGAAAGTGATGCGAGCATTATAACCCCTCCGGGCGCGGCTGTCCCGCGCAGACTGCGAACTACGACGCGAATTGGGGCGAATGACCGGCTGGACAAGATTAAGGCTGAATCTGGATTTCGCCGGAGGGGTCTGATGGGATGATAGCGGAATCCAACTCAGGTTGTTAGAAGCGATAAAAACCGGGCGGGTCGAAGGCGTATGAGTCTATTTCTGCGCTTTTATAGGCAACAACACCTTGAACAATTCCATAACTTAATTGTAAATAAAACGCTGTCTGAAGATTGGTGCCGAAGAGAGGACTCGAACCTCCACACCCTGTCGGGTACTACACCCTGAATGTAGCGCGTCTGCCAATTCCGCCACTTCGGCAGGGAAAGTCTGGCCGCACTGGAGCAACCTTCGCCGCAGCGCCGAGTGATACATGGTGCCATTGAGCGCCCGTCCTGTCAATGGCGCTGGAAGCTTCGCTTGACGTTGTCTTGCCGCTGGCTTATGTTACGGTCAGCGTCGCGTTCAGAATAGAATGCGGGTATGTGGAAAGGCGGTATGGCGGAGATTTTGAAAGTTGATGGCCGGACCCTGCCGGGCGCGCTCGAATGCGCTACGAAATTGATCGCGAAGGGTAAGGTTGTAGCCTTTCCGACGGACACGGTCTACGGACTGGGCGCCGACCCGTTTAACCTTGCCGCGGTCAGCGAGGTGTTTCGCGTGAAGGGACGATCCTTCAACCGCCCGCTCCCACTGCTCGTGAATTCATTGGATCAGGCTATCGAACTCACCAATAATCCGCCGCGCCTTTTCTTTGAGCTTGCCGGAAAATACTGGCCTGGGCCGCTCACGATGGTCGTTCCCGGCTCCCGCCTCATTCCCTTGAAAGTCACCGGCAACACAGGTAACGTGGGGCTGCGGTGGCCGCGCGCCGAAATCGCGGTTTCGCTGATCGGCGCCGCGGCCTGCCCGCTGACGGGGACAAGCGCCAACCTGACGGACCACCCAACCTGTAAGACAGCGGATGAGGTGAACGGCCAGATCGGCGGTAGCCTGCAACTGATACTGGATGGGGGATCAACCTGCAGCGATATGGCGTCGACTGTTGTTGACCTCACCGGTTTGCGGCCGCGCATTCTACGCCACGGCCGGATCACGGAAGAGGAACTAAAGGAGTTTCTCGACTGAGCCGCCTGCACATCCGCCGCTGGATTTTGTTGCTGGTCCTAATCGGTTTTGTTGCGCTGGTTTTGGCCGAGCGGTCTCTGTACCATGCAATCCGCGCCGAAGCTTCGACCGATCAGGCCCGTCTGGCGGGGGCCATCGTGGTGCTGGGCGCCGCTGAGTATGACGGAACTCCTTCGCCCGTTTATCAGGCGCGCCTCGACCATGCCCTCATCTTAGAGGAAAAGGGCCTTGCGCCAGTTGTAATTACTACGGGCGGGAGCGGCGGTGACCGGCGGTACACAGAGGGCGGTGTCGGCCGTGATTACCTCATCCAACAAGGCGTGGCGGCGGATAAAATCATCGCTGAGACGCGCGGCGAAACCACTTTCCAAAGCGTTCGCGCCGTGGCAGGGATTCTCCATGGCCTCCGCATCGGTTCATGCATCACGGTCAGTGACGGATTTCATCTCTACCGGGTTGGTGTGATGCTGCGGTCCTTTGGCATTGCGGCGTATGGCTCGCCGGTTCCCAACAGCTCGATCGAAGCCGACTCTTACCTGCGAGCGGTATATTCGCTCCGCGAGCTTGCCAATCTCACCCTGTGGCGCTTGCACATTCAAGTGTAGGACGGCTCCGAAAATTCGCCTTGGAAAGCGGAAAGGCGCGGCCAGTTCTCTAAAGATTAAGCCGTCCCGGAAACACCCTCCTCCACCAGTTTGTGGTCCCCCTTTTATGGCGAACTTGGCCTGGCGTCAGGCTGTAGCGCATTGAAGCGGCGCAAGTTGTGTTATACTTCGGGGGTAGGTTGCAACACAGTACAGACCGTCAAGTAGCATATTGGTTAAATGACCAAAGCATTATGAGTAAGCGAAGAGGCGCTCTCTTGAAGCTGCAGCGACGCAGTCACAGCCGGGGTAGAATCGAGGCAACTTCCGCTTCTCCGAGGAAAGCGGAGAAACGCCGCCAGCTTGTACGCCAACCCAACGTAATGCCAGCGGGTTTACGCGCGGGGTTGAATGGAATGCAGAGCCCAACTCAAAAAGTGGATGCTGACGCAAGATATGCTGCGGCGCTGAAGAGTTATGAAGCTGCTGTCCGGCATATCCAAAAGCAGAATTACGACAAGGCGGTTGAAATTCTAGAAAAGCTGGCCGAGGAAGGACCCGTCGAAGTTGCGGACCGGGCTCGCGTTTACCTGCGGTTCTGCAACCAGAAACTGCAACCCGCAGGCACGGTATTGAAATCGGCCGAAGATTTTTACGTGGCCGGCATCTCCGATTTGAACTCGAAAAAAGTTGACCGGGCCATCGAGTATCTCAGCAAGGCTGAGAAGTTGGACCCGCTTCGGAGCGAGATTCATTATGCGTTGGCGGCCGGTTACGCGCGGCGCGGCGACGCGGATCCGGCAATCGAACACCTTGGGAAGTCCATCCACCTTGACCCGCAAACCCGGATTCAGGCCCGCCACGAAGAGGATTTCCAACTCGTCACGCGCGACCCGCGCTTTGCGGAGCTTGTGGGCGAAGCGAAACGCTCTGTGGCGGCAAGAGCCTGAGCCGTCTGGCTCTCCGTTGGTGATGAAGGCTCCAGCAGAAAATGAACGTTGTGGCTATTGGTGGTGGCACAGGTCTTGCCACGCTACTGCGCGGGCTGAAACGCCACGTGGCGGGGGCTTCGGCTTCACGGGGAAATCCAACGATCGGCTCGCTCGCCGCGATCGTCACCGTGACGGATGAGGGCGGCAGTTCCGGGCGTCTGCGGCGCGACTTCCGCATGTTGCCTCCCGGAGACATCCGCAACTGCCTAGTGGCTCTGGCGGAAGACGAAACACTCTTTGCCAAGCTCTTCAATTACCGCTTCAAGTCCGGCCTGGGCCTGCGAGGCCACAATTTCGGCAACCTTTTTCTCACCGCTCTCACGCATCTCACTGGAGACTTTTCAAAAGCCGTGAGGCTTTCGAGCGAAATCCTTGCGGTCGAAGGCGAAATCTTTCCTTCAACCCTCGCCGATATTCACCTGAAGGCGAAGCTCCGCGATGGCCGCACGATCTACGGCGAAGCGCGGATCACGAAGACCAGCGTGCCCATCGCTAGGCTTTCGATTGTTCCGCGCCGCTGCAAGCCGCTGCCCGAAGCCCTCGCGGCTCTCCAGTCGGCGGACCTGATCACCGTGGGACCTGGATCGCTTTACACCTCGCTTGTCCCCAACCTCCTTGTCGAAGGCATCGTGGACGCGCTCGCGCGCTCGAAGGCGCTCAAGCTGTACATCGGAAACCTGATGACCCAACCGGGCGAGACGCGCCGCTACTCAGCCGCTGACCATTTGATTGCGCTCCATGAGCACGCCGGGCGTAAGGTTTTTGACGGGATGATTATTTCAACCACCCGGTTTTCATCTGGAATGCGAAGGCGCTACGCCTCCGAACGCGCCGAGCCTGTGGTGAACGATCTCGAGCGGATTGAGGCGCTGGGCGTGCGACCCATCCAGGCGGATTTGCTTGCCGCAGATCACGTTGCCCGGCATAATTCAGAGCGAATGGCGCGATTGCTTCTGAGCCTCGCCGGGGGAAGAAGGCCGCTCCGGCGCCGGGCGCGTAAGGGGCAAGGGAAAGCATATGTCTAGCAGCCCATCAAGAGAAGCTTGGAACAGACGTTATGAGAGTTGGCTGAACTATCTCTCCCAAATGATCAAAGTGGTGGATGCGGGACGGGCCATCCCGCTTGGACCTTCGATGGAGCAGTTGACGCCGTCGGCAGTGAGTGCGGTGTCCCCCGCCTCTGGGCCTGAGAAGCTGGCGCTGTGTGCGCCACACCCGGATGACGAAGCGATCGGTGGGTCGCTCGCTCTGCGGCTGCTCCGCGAATCCGGGGCCAGCGTGACCAGCATAGCCGTTACGCTCGGGCGCGATAAGGGCCAGCAGGAGCGCCGCCTGCGCGAAGTCCAGTCCGCTTGCCACGCGCTCGGCTTTAAATTTCTCCTGGCGCATCCTCCCAGCGGTCTTGATGACGTAACGCAAAGCAGCCGGCTGGAGCGGCCCGCCGAGTGGCGCACACAGGTGAATGCGCTGCGTGAGATTTTCGACAGCGAACAGCCGGATGCCGTGATGATGCCCCATGTGGACGACTTCAACACCACCCATGTGGGCACCCACTGGCTGGCGCTCGACGCGCTGGGAGAGCACCTTGAGCAAAGCGGGCGCGGGCCGGTGCTGTTGATTGAAACCGAATTCTGGCACGAGATGGAGAACCCAAACCTCATGGTTGGCCTCGCGCCGGAACTGGTTGCCGCGCAGTTAGTGGGGATTGGCGAGCACGGCGATGAAATGCGGCGCAATCCTTACCACCTCCTCCATCCTTGCCGATTGATGGATAATGTACGGCGCGGCTCGGAAGTGGTGGGAGGCCAGGGCGCCGCCGCGCGCGATTTTGCGTTTGCGGAGATTTATAACCTGGCGCTGATGAAAGGCCGCGAGCGTCTGGCTGCGCCACCTGGAGGCTGCATCATTGACCCGAACGAGAAGTTCAGCCTCGCACGGTTGAAATCGCAGTTCTGGCCGCAAGGCGTTTGAAGCCACGATGGCTTGCCGTAAAAACCGGATTTGAGGCGCAGTGATATAATTCAGATGCTTCGAACCGTTTCGGAGGAAGCAGCGTGACTCCTTCTGCGCGGCTGACGATGATCGTGGCCACGGGTTCCGTGGCGGTGGCTGCCTCCTGCGTTGTGATGGGCTTGGTGTTTGCCCGCTGGATCCGCGGACGGCGGGCCAAGAGTCCGGAGGAAATTGAACGGCTGCGGCGGTTGGAAGTCAACCGGGTGGGGCGCATCACCTCCGGCCAGATCGTCGACTATATTGAGGGAAGCCTGCCCGGAAACAAATCCCGCGTAGTGGTTTTCCGCTACGAAGTTTCCGGCGTGACCTACGAAGCGGCCCAGGAAATTACGGGCTTTGCTGAATTGCCGGCTACAGGCGTCGCAGGGTTGTCGTCCAGCGTCAAGTATGACCCGCAAAAACCCATGAACTCGATCATTGCCTGCGAGGAATGGAGCGGGCTCATGCGGATGAACGATCTGGAGGCTACGCAACCCTAAGTTGGGGCGGCTGTTTTTGTAGCGCAGGGTTTCCTACTTGAGTAAGGTTTAACCCTGCGGACGTTTGAAGGGTCTGGGGAAAACCGCAGGGTTAAACTGCGAACCCCGCGCTACAGTGGGCTTCCTCGATTTTTGCGCTCCATGAAATCTGCGAAAAAAACCAGAAAGTTGATTGCGCGCAACGCCAGGCCTGAACGCGGCTCTAGCGCCCGCCCGGCCGGGCAAAAGACGGAGGGCACGCTTTCGGCGCGCGCCCGCATCGAGAAGCTTTTCGATGAAGGAACATTCGAGGAGGTCGATCAGCTTGTCCGGCACCGCTGCCGGGATTTCGGTCTCGAGGAGCGGCGGATTCCCGGTGACGGCGTCATCTCCGGCTGCGGCCGCATCAATGGACGCCTCACCTACGCCTTTGCACAGGATTTTACGGTATTTGGCGGTTCTCTTAGCGAGACCAACGCGGCAAAAATCTGCAAGGTGATGGACCGTGCGCTCAAGGTGGGCGCGCCGGTCGTTGGCTTGAATGATTCTGGTGGCGCGCGCATTCAGGAGGGTGTGGCTTCGCTCGCCGGGTACGCGGAGATCTTTCTTCGCAATACCTTAGCCTCGGGAGTGATCCCGCAAATTTCCGCCATTCTTGGCCCTTGCGCGGGCGGAGCGGTGTATTCTCCCGCGATCACGGATTTCACCTTGATGGTTGAAAACACAAGCTACATGTTTGTGACCGGCCCTGACGTCATCAAAACCGTCATGCACGAGGACGTGACGAAGGAGGAACTGGGCGGCCCTCTAACGCACAATCGCACCAGTGGTGTGGCTCATTTCCTTGCCGCGGACGATGAAGATTGCCTGGCGCTGGTGCGGGAGCTGCTCTCGTTTTTGCCCCAAAACAACCATGATGAGCCGCCATGTGTTGAAACCGGGGACCCCGCTACCCGGGAGGATCCTACGCTCGATGACCTCGTGCCAAGCGATCCTGGCAAGCCCTATAACATCAAAGAAATTATCCGGCGAGTGGTGGATGACGGCGCCTTTCTCGAGGTGCACGAACATTTCGCCAAGAATCTTGTCGTCGGCTTTGCGCGCATGGGCGGCCAAAGCGTGGGCGTGGTGGCCAACCAACCGGAAGTGCTTGCCGGTTGCCTCGATATCAACGCGTCCGTAAAGGGCGCCCGGTTTGTCCGCTTCTGTGACGCATTTAATATTCCACTTGTCACCTTTGTCGACGTGCCCGGATTTCTGCCGGGTACGCAGCAGGAACTCGGCGGGATCATCCGGCACGGAGCAAAACTGCTCTTTGCCTTTTCGGAAGCAACTGTGCCCAAGCTGACCGTGATTACTCGCAAGGCCTATGGCGGCGCCTATTGCGTAATGTCCTCGAAGCACATCCGGACAGACGTGAACTACGCCTATCCGGCGGCCGAGATCGCCGTGATGGGGGCAGAAGGCGCAGTGAAGATCGTCAACCGGCGGGAATTGCTCAACGCGGGAAATCCGCAAAAATTGCGAGAACAGAAAGTGGCGGAATTCCGCGAGCGGTTTGCCAACCCATACGCCGCCGCCGAACGCGGTTACATTGATGCCATCATCCAGCCCCGGGAAACGCGGCCCAAACTGATCAGCGCGCTTCGTATGCTGGGGACGAAGCGTGAAACCATGCCTCCCAAAAAGCACGGTAATATTCCGCTGTGATTCCGGCGCAAAAGAGAAAGGATCGTTGTTGTGTTCGCGGCCCGGACCATGCTGCCAAGCCAAGACTCATCAAGGTTCGCTCCAACTATATCTTGACAACCTGAGCGCCAGCCGGTTACTTCTAGATGTGATTCTCTATACTGGGAGGTCGTCTAACGGTAGGACTGCAGACTCTGGATCTGCGTATCGGGGTTCGAATCCCTGCCTCCCAGCCATTGATCTTAAATGACTTAACGCAATTCTTCATAAAAAAATTCGCGCTAAACAGTATTTCCAGCAGCACCGTTCAACACCGAGAGCCATTCTAAAGTTACGAGGTGATGCACAAGATTGGGAAGGGCCAAGTACGCTGGGCGAAGAAAGGCGACATCCGAGGGCAGAATCACTTCATCGATTGCGTACCCGGTCTCGCCGCCTGAAAGCGCAACCCATCCGTCTGTTATGACTTCTGCCCTTCAACCACGGTGATATAACGGTCGATGGGCGGGTTCGTGAGGCGCTGAACCAGACCGCTCGGCTGCGGCCATTTGATTTCAACCCAATCAAGCTTCGTTCGCGCTCCCATGCCGAGCACCACGCGGGGATCGTGCGACGAAAGGTAACTGCCTCCCCCCACCTTCATCACACTTCTTTTGAAATCGCCTGATTGCCAGGTGACCCGGGCGCCCACCGCGTCCCGGTTGCATTTTTTGCCGACGAGACGCAGGCCCAGCCAGTGGTTTCCGCGGGCGCCCTCATTGCGCAGCAGCATCGGCTGGCCGTTATTTACGGCGATGAGCACGTCCACAGCGCCGTCGTTATTGAAATCACCGATGGCCATTCCGCGCGCGGCAAAACGTTCGGTGAAAAGCGGTCCGCCTCTCGTGCTCACATTTTCGAATGCGCGCTGGAAACCGCCACCCGTGTTCCGAAACAAGAGCAGCGGCTCGCGGTATGTCACCGCGCTGTACTGTTCCCCAATCTTGTCGTCAGGATGGCCGTTGGCGATAAAAAGGTCGGTATTCCCGTTGTTATCGTAGTCAAAAAATTTCACGCCCCACCCACTCATCATATAGGTCGCCATGCCAATTCCATTGGAGATTGCCACATCGGTGAACGTCTCATCGTGATGGTTGTGGTACAGAGAGTACATTTCATGGTCGACGTTGTCTACAAAGAGGTCCATCCAGCCATCCTGGTCGTAGTCTGCCGAGTCAACCCCCATGCCCGAGCGGGCCACGCTATCCGAGCTATAAGCCACGCCCGCCTGGAGCCCAATTTCTTCAAACTTGCCGTTTCCCCGGTTCGCAAACAGGAAGTTGGCCACCGTGTCGTTAGAGACGAAAAGGTCCATCCGGCCGTCGTTGTTGATGTCGGTGGCGACCGCGCCCCAGGCCTTCCCAGGCAAACTGGCGATCCCCGATTCCTTGCTGACGTCCGTAAAAGTTCCGTCGCCGTTGTTGCGGAAGAGCCAGCTTGGCATAGGATCGTACAAGCTCGGAATGCAGTACCGCACCCCGATCTCACGATTACCGCAGATTTTGTTCTTTTCCTTGCTGTAGTCGACAAACCGGCAGACGAAGAGATCTAACTTTCCGTCATCGTCATAGTCGAACCATACCGCGCTCGATGACCACCCCGGCGCGGCAACGCCTGCCTTCTCTGTCACATCGGTGAAGGAGCCGTCGTGGTTATTGCGATAAAGGACGTTTCGGCCGTACTGGGTGAGATAAATATCCGGCCAGCCGTCGCCGTCAAAATCCCCCACAGCCGCTCCTTGGCCATACCCGCCGGAACCAACGCCAGCCTTTTCGGTCACATCGGTGAACGTTCCGTCCCGGTTGTTATGATAGAGGGCGTTTTGCAGTGGAGGGTTGGGGTCGTAGAAGTCGCATTTGCCGCTGTTGACGAGATAGATGTCCATCCATCCGTCGTTGTCGTAGTCTATGAATCCGCATCCGGCTCCTGTTGTCTCCGGCTCGTAATATTCGAGCGAATGTCCGTTCTGATGAGACCACGTGATCCCACATTTCGAGTTGGGAATCCTCTCGAACGGAAAAGCGGAAGCGTTCGCAGCCTGCGATCCATAGAGCAGACGGTTGCCAGCCCGCAGCGCGCAGCCTCCAAATCCTGCCCTTCCAAGCAGCTTTAGAAAGCTCCGGCGCGAATAGGCCCAGGTGGTCTTCACTTCCTTCCATACCTCACTTTTCCCAGTCCTCCGCGAGACAAGATGCCGCGCGCATGGGATCTCCTGTGGAGCAAGTTCCGGCAGGGCTTTGGGGGTTGCAAATGATGCCTTAGGAAATTTGCGTTGACCGCATCGTGGATAGCGCACGTAGGCAGGATCAGCCCGGCGCACGCTTCATGATCTAAAGCCCCGGCGGTTCACCCGGGGCGGCTACCGGCTTACGCGGGCTCGCAGCCTCGGGCGATGCGTCCTGTGCCTTTCCGCCAGGCAGCGTAGCCGTGCCATCATAGCTCGGTTTCGCTGCCCGGGCCTCCTGCTTGGCCTGGATCTCAGCGTTCAGCTTCGCGACGACGGCTCTTTCACGGTTGCCGTCCGGCTTCCTGTGGAGCCTGTAATAGACGAGCGCCAGCGAGACGTGCGCCGCCACAAAATTTGGACTCTTCTTGACCAAAGCCTCGAGCGTCTTCCTGGCCTGTTCAAGGTTTCCCATACCGATCTGTGCGACCGCTATCTGATAGCCAACCTGCGGCGCGCCAGGCCGCACCTGAAGCGCCCGAGCGAGGTAGGGCATCGCTTCCTTGCATTGCTGCCCTTCGTTCAGCAGGGCGCCTAGGTAGAGATTGGGGTCGAATTCGTTCGGGTCAATCGCAAGCTCCTCGTGAAAGGCCTTTATGGCGTCGGCGCGCTGCCCAGACTCAAGAAGGGCCTTGCCGTAAAGCCAGTGTGCCAAAGGGACTTTGGGATCAAGCTTGAGCGCCTTTGAAAGCTCATCGATCGCTCCCGGCGTATCGTTCACTTCCAGGCGCGCCTCTCCCAGCATCAAGTGGGCCTCAGGGGAGTCCCCATTGCGCAGGATTTTGTTCACCAGGACCTCTCCCTTCGCAATTTGCCCGTCGCGGATCAGCGCCATGCCGAGCAGGTAATCTAATGCCTGTTGCTGCGGGTTGGCGGCCTCAAACGGCTCAAGCAGCGCGGCGGCTTGCTTGTCCTCTCCCAGGCGGAAATAACAATCGCCCAGCAAAAGGCCGATTTTGAGATCATCGGGGCTAGCGGCGTGAAGAGGAAGCAGTTCCTGCACCGCTTGATTAAGCTGCAAGGCCTTGTAATGCGCAAGGACCAGGTTCAATTCAACTTCCGGGTTGCCAGACCTTATGCGCAGCGCCTTCTTGTATTCCTCGATCGCCTCTGTGTATCTGCCCTGGTGGGCCAGCGCCGCGCCCAGATTAGCGCGCGCTACGAAGTTGCCGGGGTCAAGCGCAAGATACCTCCGGTACTCTCGAATGGCAGCGTCGAAATTTCCCGCTTGATGAAGCTGAATGGCGCGAATCAGGATGCTCTGCTGGTCGCTGACCTCGACGCCGCTGGATGCGGTCTGTCCGGCGGACACCTTGCCGGTCTGCAACGCCACCGCCCACACGATAAACAGAATGAGGAAGGCTGACGCAGGGGCTTTCAGTTTCAGCATGGGATCAGCATAAACCAAAAAGGGGTGGCCGAATAGGCCACCCCTTTTTGGTATTCACTTGCCGAGGGCACAACTTTAGAAGTAGAACTTCACCGCCATCTCGATGATCCGATGACCCTGCTTCGTCGTCGTGGTTCCAAACAGCGAACTGTTAACCTTACCTGAGGTCGGGTCGAAGCTGAGGCCGAGGTTGGATCCGTTGAACGACCACAGCGGACTGTTCATGAAGTTATAACCATCCACTCGGAACTGCAAGCTCTTCGACTCGCTGATCTTGAAGGTTTTGAATAACGCCAGATCGGAGTCGAAGAAGGCCGGCCCATAGATCGGCGGCGCAATCAGGGGGCCGTTCTGCCCGATCTGCGTCGGCATAGAGTAGCAACTCGGGTTGATATATTGATGGGGTCCGAGGTTCGCGCGCGGATTGCAGGTCAGAATAGGGTTAAGCTGAATGTCCGGTGTGCCTAGCAGCGAGACGTTGCTGATGTCATACGCAGTGCCTGGGATGGTCGCACTGTTAAGGTTCATACCGAAATTCTGATTTTGATAGCCGGACAGATTGGGCCCGCTATTGATCGTGGTGATCCCTGAAAGCTGCCAGCCATTCGCGACGCCGCTTGCCAGCTTGCCATGTGCTAGGTTCGGGAGCCGAATCGAATAGGCAGCGTTGAAGATGTGGGTGCGATTCGACGAGAGCACGCCGTAGTTGTCAGCTAAGTTAAATTGATCGTAGATGCTACCCGTTGAGACGCCCATGATACCCATCGCCTTGCCATACGTATAGTTCAAGTTAATGTTGTAGCGGCCTGCGGTGTGGATCCATGATACCTGCAATGCATTGTAATTCGAATAAGCGTTGCTCGTGGCCACGTACAAATTCGAGTAACCCAGGTAGGGCCTGAAGTTGTCGGCCACCAGTTTATTGGGATCAACGCCGGGGTTGTTGGAGGAGAGCATGGCTCCGATCGGTACCAAGTTAAGGTTCTCGGTGTTGAAGCCTGCAGTCCCGCCGTTGCCGGTGGTAGGAATGTCACGGCTTCGGTTGCCGATGTAGGCGACTTCGAGCAGGCTCGCCCAGGGGAGTTGGCGATCAATGGTGAAATTCCATTGGTCGGTGTAGGGCTGCTTGCTGTCAGTGCTGTCCACCGCCGCGGGGCTCGAAGCCACCGCAGTGAAATTCAGCGTATTGAGGCCCGGGACGCCCGGATAAAGCACAGAAGGATCGACCAGCAGCGGTTCAGTACCTCCTGGCACTCCCGCCACTGGAACCGAGCTGCTGAGAGTGACGGACTGAACCCCCGCTGTAGCATCCAGGCCGCTGGTGAACTGCCCGGCATGATAATAGTAGCGACCCCAGCCGCCGCGCAAAACCGTCTTGCCGTTGCCCTGAAGGTCGTAAGCCGCTCCTATGCGCGGCTGATAAAAGAGCGCCCGGGTGGGGAAACCGCCGTCGGGAATGGCTGAATCTTTCTTGTGCCAGTCAAACCCGCAAAATGTTGGAGCAGTGGTACACGCCTGACTCTGATAGAGCGAAGGGTTAAAGATCGCGTAACCGTCATTCAGCCGGTCATACCACGGCTGCATATGTGCGAAGCGAAGGCCGTAGTTTAGCGTCAGCCGCTTGGATATTTTCCAGTCATCCTGTGCAAAGAATTCGTAGTCGTTCCAGGCGATATCGTTAATGCGGTTGAAGCTGGTCTCGTCATAATGACTGGCGATACCGAGCACTTCATCAGCGTACGAGTCGCCTGACGTGTACGGATTTCCCGAAGAAACGAAATTCCACTGGCCGTTGGAGTCGTTATTGGCGGGCTGGGAATTGCGAATCCATTCCCAGAAGAAGCCGCCTTTAATCGTATGCGTGCCAATGACCTTCGCCACCTCGTCGCTGAGGCTGGGCATCCACTTATCCGCATACAGGCCGGCGGAAGGCCCGCCCGCTTCAAAGCCTCCCGGATTGAATACATACGCCGTTTCTCCGCCGGAGCTTCCGAAGGACGGAATTTGCTTCACGCCGTTCTTGAACAGGCCCTGAATGTTGTAGCCGACGGTCGAGCGATCCACTTTCGAGGGATCCTCAAATACGTTCGGAAAAAGGATTCTCGTGTAGCCGAAGACGAACTCATTGGTCAGCGTCGGGCTGAAGATGTGAGTTAAAGATACAGACAGGGAGTCGGATCTGTTTTCGCCCAGGATCGGCGTGGGATAAGGCACCTGTGCGCCATTGCGCCACCACAGGCCTACCGGGAACTGCTGCGTTTCCCGCTGATAGTTGTAACGAACGAACAGCTTCGTGTTGTCGCTAATGTTGTAGTCCTCGCGCGTGTCATACTGCTGGTTGTTCTGATTGAAGACTTCGGACTGCACGTAATTGTATCCGCCGGTGTTGCTCGGATTGGCGTTGGCTGCGGGATACAGCTTCATCAGCGCAAGCATGTTGGGATCAAGATCGGCCTGCGGAATGGTACCGCCAGGGAACTTCGCCAAGGTTGCCGCGTTGAGGCAGGGAGCGTAGGCCACCCCCGTAGTGCCGCCGGTCCCCGCGCACGCCGTGCCCACAGGCGATCCGGAAGCCGTGATGTAGCCATTGTTGGCATCGCCGATCGCCTTCAGGCTGGGGGTCGAAAAATCGCCGCTCTCCAGCGCCGGGGTCGGGACGGTGGCACGGAGCAACCCCGTGTCCAGCGTCTGGTAGAAGTACTCATACCCAAAGAAGAAAAACAGTTTGCTGCGGCTCTTGTTGAAGCTCGTGCCGGGGATGATCACCGGGCCGCCGATGGTGCCGCCGGGATAGTAATACTTGTTCTGCGGCTTCGGCGCGCCCTCGTCGTCGTTGAGCGCGTCATTAGCGTTTAGGACGTAATTGCGCGCGTAAAAGAAGCCGGAGCCGTGAAACTGGCTGCCGCCCGCCTTGGTGACGGAGGTAACGACGATGGGGCCTTTCTGGGTTTCGGCGCTGAAGTTGGAGGTGTCCACCTTCAGCTCCGAGATGAAATCCGAGTTCGGATTCACCGGCGTATCGCAATCGCAGCCAGGGTCGGACACATGCGAGCCGTCCGCCATGATGTCCAGCGAATTGCCTGGCAATCCGTTATAGGAGTACGCGTTGTTAAGCGGGCTTTGGCTCCCGGCGTCGCCGTTGGCGTTGATACCGATAACTTCGCCGTCGTAGTTCTGCTTGTTCGAGGTTCCGTTTTGAATTGCAAAGCCCGGCATAATCTTCAAGTACTCGGCGGCGTCGCTGCCGATTTGAATGTAATTCTGCAGCTCTTGTGATGTCAGAGTCTCCGACTTCTCCCCGGAATCTACCGGCACGATGGA
>JBOGJY010000122.1:0-7807 GCA_050745325.1 Terriglobia bacterium | reverse complement strand
CTCTCGATCCTTGCGGACCGGGCCTCAGCGCAGAGCGGCCTTCCCGCCGGACAACAGCCCTCAAACCCTTTTATTCTAAAACGGGCGTCGCCGCGAATGTTTTTGGCCGCTGCCTTGCTTCCCCCCCAGCAAGGCAGCGGCCTGTCTCTTGCAACCAAAAGTACAGCTCAAAAAACCAAAACGAGGATGAAAACCAAGATACAAGCGCAGAGTTTTGTTCTTAAAACTCTGCGGCTTTTCGCAGGTCCGGACAAAAATACCGCAGAGTTTCAAAAGCAAAACTCTGCGCTACAAATGGAAATCACCAGTTGGTGAATGACCCATCCGGGCGCTCAAGCATGGGAATGGGGCGGACGCGCTCCGTGATTTCGGTCACGAGGGTTAAGGGTTTCGTATCCAGCGTCACGCCCAACCCGGGGCGGCGGCTCGGCCAGAGCTTGCCATCGCGGAAATCGTAATGCTCGGGCAGGTGAGGCACGGCGCGCGTGCCGTCGCCGAGCATCTCCATCATCACCGGCCCCGAGAACACGCTGCAGGCTTGCGCGAGCGCGGCCTCTGAGAGCGGGCCGGTGAAGTGCGGAATGAGGCCCACGTAATGGGTCTCACAGAGCGCCTGAATCTTCATGTATTCGGTAATGCCGCCGACGTTGGGCAAGGTCACGCGGGCGTAGTCGATGAGCTGGTTTTCCACCAGCCATCGCAGGTCCCATTTGCTTCCAAACTGCTCGCCCACTGCAATTGGCACTTTCACGTGAGCGCGCAGCTCGCGGTAGACGCCAGGGTCTTCGGAGCGGATCAGGTCTTCGGCAAAGTACGGCTCGAGCGGCTCCAGCAGCGTGGCGAGGCGCACCGCATCGGGAAAATCGAGACGGGTGTGGAAGTCGAGAGAGAAATCACCCTCTTTGCCTACGCCTTCACGGATTGCAGCGCAATCCTCATACGTTCTCCTGACGGCGCGATGGGAGTTAAACGGCTGGCCGTGAGGTGGGTCCGCCGTAGAGTAGCGAAAGGCGCGAAAGCCAGCTTCGACGCAGGCTTGGGCGGTTTCTTTCAGGCTGCCTTTTCTGGGAAATCCGGTGGAATAGCACTCAACATGGTCGCGCGCCAGGCCGCCCAGAAGGTCATAGACGGGAACGCCGAGCGCCTTGCCCTTGATGTCCCACAGCGCGAGATCGATGGCGCCCATCGCGTCGATCTTCTCGCGCCCCGCGGGATAGAAAAGCCCCCGGAACATCATTTGCCACAGGTGATCGGTCCGAAACGGGTTCTCGCCGATGATCATCGCGGCGCACTGCTCAACCATGCCGGGTGTCCCGCCCTCGCCGATTCCCGTGATGCCCTGGTCGGTCTCAATAGTGACAATGTGGAAGCTCTGGTTCACCTGCGGAGGCGACTGAGGATTGTGATAAAAGCGCACACGCGTAATCTTCATCGGCGGGGGAGCAGCGGCCGCTGCCGAACCTTGCGCGGGCGCGACCAGCGCGGCGGCCCCGCCTAAACTTGCGGACTGTAGAAAAGAACGGCGTTCCATGCTGCCTCCTATTGGGAATTGCAAATCGCGAAAGCTTTCTTCCACCGCTTACGGATAGAGCCTCGCCCGCTCGATTTCGGGCGCTGCTTCGCCGGCCTCCTGCATCCGGGTAATCAGGCGTTCACGCAGGTAGGACGCGGCCTCGGGCAGCGGCTGGTCTCCGTTGTAGTGGACCAGCTTGGGATTATCCGCGCGTCCTGCGAGGTTCACCAGTTGATGCGGGTCGGCGGACAAGTCGTACATCTGATATTCCTCGTAATGAGAACTCGCCGGATCTTTACCGCCATTGCCCTGGCGGTCGGCCACACAATAGGTCCACTCGGCGGTTCGCAGCGCCCTTCCCACCATCGACTGACTGAGTTGGATAAATGCCTCGTTGCGCCACGATTCCCGCGCCTTCGCATCAGTAATGAGGGAAAACGCGCTGTGCCCGCGCATCGAATCCGGGATTTTCACGCCAAGCGCGTCGAGGAGCGTCGGGCTGACATCCACCATGCTGACCAACTGCTGAACTTTGCGCGAATGATCGAAGCCGGGGCCCTGGATGAGCAGCGGAATATGAATCGAGCTTTCGTGGGCGCTCCGTTTGTACTCGGCGTTGCGAGTGCGGAAGTGGCATCCATGATCGCTGATAAACATCACGATGGTATTGTCTAAAATCCCCTGCTCCTCGAGAGCTTTCAGGAGCGATCCCACACAATCGTCGATCCGCTTGACGTCACCGTAGTAGCCAGGAAGCTGGGCCTGCCAGTCGCCAGGGAAAAAGCGCAGGTCCTTCGGCGCGAATGGATTGGTGTAGCGGCCGGCGTATTCTTTCGGGGGAATAAACGCATTCGCATCGTTCTGGAAGTGCGGCTCGAGTTGCGAAACCACAAGAAAGAACGGTTTTTCATGCTGCTGGCGCAGGAACTTTACCGCGAGACCGGTAAGATAATCAACCCGGTAAACATCCTTGAAGCGCATGGGATTACCATCGCCATCCCAGATCGCGCCTTCGTAAGGATGGGAAGTAAGCTCCAGCTCGTTCGACGCCTGCCAGAGACCGGTGAAGCCTCCCCGGTATTGCGGCGCCACATAACCGCGATTAGCGGGGTTCTCCCGCGAATTCGGAGCGAGGTGCCATTTGCCAATGTAGTTCGCCGTATAACCCTCGCCGGTGAGAATTGTGGCCAGCGTGGTTGCGCCAGGCCGCAAGCCAGGACCCAGCGTCCACACTCCCGTTTGGGTTGCGTACTGGCCGGTGAAAAGGCAAGCGCGCGATGGCGAACACAAAGGCTGATTAGTCACCGCGTTCTCGAATGCAACGCCCCGCCTTGCGATGCCGTCCAGGTTGGGCGTCACGCCCATGGGATTCAAACCATAAGCGCCCACAAAATCCCAGCGGAATTGGTCCGCGATAATCATGAGAACGTTGGGACGCTTTTGGGCCGTTTGCGGGCCGTCCGCTGGGGCTTTACCAGAAGAAATGCTAGGTAGGCCCGGCAACGCCACCGCGGCGGCGGATTGCCTGAGGAAGTCCCGCCGCGTGGGTGACGCTGGCACAATCGGTTTCATAAGGTCCAACCTCCGGTCGCACGATATCCAGCCGATTATCATACTGGAATTTGCAAGGCCCGCAAACGGTTACTACAATTGGGAAAGAAAATGAAACGGCTTCGCACATTCGCATGGGCTGCCCTGATTGTGGTAACGATTTCGGGCGCGCGGGCTGGTTGGGGTGGCCAGGACTCCCAAAACGCTCAAGTCGCAGAGCATTTCCGGGCTGGCCAGCAGGATTTGAGCGCGGGGCGGCCCGGCGACGCCGTCCGTGAGTTTCAGGACGTGCTCCGTCTTGATCCTGCACTGGGCGCAGCGCACATCAACCTCGGTCTCGCCTACCACCTGCTGGGCAATTACCAACTTGCCTCGGCGGAGCTTAGGAAAGGGCTGGAACAGAATCCGAATATTCCCGGCGCGAACATCGTTTTGGGCATGGACGAAGTCAAATTGGGCTCGCCCGGTCAAGCTATCGAGCCTCTGAATCGCGTCCTACGCCTCGATCCCTCAAACCAGGAGGCGCGGCGCACGCTAGCGGCTGCCCGCCTAGCTGAGGGAAACTATCTTGAGGCCGCCCGCGCTTATCGCGCTGCTTTCCATCAGGAAGGCAAGGGAGCGGATAGCTGGCTTCGCTTGGGCACGGCTTACCTGGAGATGTCGAATCAGCTTGCCACTCGCCTCAGCCACCGTTACAGTGGGACGGCTTGGGCCTATCGCGCCGCAGGTGATTTATTGAGTGCGCGCCAACTGTGGGGCGACGCAGCGCGGCAATATCAATTGGCGTTGGCGCGCGATCCTCTGCAGGCAGGGCTTCACGCGAGCTTGGGAGATGTGTATCTCGAGCAAGGAAAGCTGACCGAGGCGGAGCGCGAGTACCGCAGCGGGATCAGGGTGAATCCCTCGAACCCGTGGGCGCTCCTGGGCCTGGCGGAGATTGCGCTGCAAAGGCGCAACGCCGCAGAAGCTCTTGGTTGCATCTCGCAGATCGTCCAGGTGTCTCCTCAGTTCCTTGCCGTCGAGTGGGATAACCCCCTGCTTAACGTTCCGCCGGCGCAAGCGGCTGCGCTGGCGCGGCAGCTTACAAGCGATCAAGATCGCCAGGGCCGTCCGGACCATCTGGCCCGTATGGCCCATATGGCAACTCGACCGGGCACGCATTTTCTTTTGGCGGAGTTGTATCGCGCGGCGGGTGATACCACTCGCGCAAGCCAGCAGCGGGCTGCTTTCGAACAGGAATTGTCGGGGCGCTCAGAAAAGCATGAGGAAGAACCGCTCTCCTGCGAGGCTTACCATTTTGAAACCTGCGTGCGTCAGTTTGCGGGCAGGACGAACCTTAGCTCCCGCCAATTCCTGATGCTCGGCTCCGCTGGCTTCGCGCTCAAACAATACGACAAAGCCGGTGACGCCTTCGCTTCCGCCCTGGCGTTGCAGAAACAGAATCCAGAGGCGGTTTACTGGCTCGTTCTCACCTATTCGAAGCTCGCCGACGATTGTTTTTCCCAATTGACAACTGATTTCCCAAACTCGGCGCAGGCTCATGAATTGCGGGCGGAAACCTACAAAGTACAAGGGCAGGACGCCGGGGCTATCCGGGAATACCAAAGCGCCGTGGCCCTGGAGCCTCAAAACGCTGCGCTCTATGAAGCCTTGGGCGAGTTGTATCTGAACCAGCATCAACTGCCGCAGGCGGGAGAGGCGCTTGAAAAGGCGCTCGAAGCCGGTCCCACGCGCCCGCGCAGCCTTTACTTGATGGGACGGTTTGAGCTGGGGGAGCAGCGGCCGGACAAAGCGATCAATTATCTCGAGAAGGCGCTGCGCTACGATCCCAGCCTCCTCGAAGCGCGCGCCAGCCTGGGGATGGCCTACCTTCGCGCCGGAAAACCTGCGCTAGCCGTTCCACAACTTCAGGAGTCGGCGTCACTCGACTACTATGGGGATTTGCACTACATGCTCTACCAGGCCTATCGAGACCTAGGCCAGACTGCGCGCGCGCGGGATGCGCTCGCTACGTCACAAGCCATGAGGGGCAAAACGGAAGCGCGAGACCAGGCCGTGATCCACACTACAGAGCATAAGGACAACACTTCAAAACCCTGATGCGCGCATCTACGTCTTGCTGAATTGTGCCCGGGTCCGGCAATTCCCCTCACCGGGCCGAAAGCCAGGTGAGGGGAATTGCCAGAGAGTCACGCTAAAGTCACGCCGCCCCGAGCGCTTACATTAGTTGTGGTTTTGTGGCGTGGGGTTCGCGTTGGTGCCTGCCGGAGCGCCGGGTGGATTCGGGTTCTCAGGTGTGCCGGGGATATTCAGGACGTGGCCCACTTTTCCCGTGAGCGCCTGGACGAGCTCAACATTGTTATCCTGCAGGATCGCGCCTGTCGCCTCCTGAAGGGTTGTCAGGGCTTGGGCGTATCCGGCCTGCGCGGTCACCAGATTGCCTTCCGCCGTGGTAAGGGCGCTTTGCATCTGTAGCACGAGAGTCACCGTGGATTCGCCCACCGTAAATTTCTTCTGCTCGTCGGTCAACTGCTCGCGCGCGTATTGGACCGCCTTTTGGGCCGCGTCAACACGCGCCTTCCCCTGAACCACGCCAATTTCCGCCGTCCGCACGTCCTGGTCAATGGTGTTGAGCGATTGCTGAACGGTAGTGCGGAGGTAGTGCTCTTCTAGGAGCGCACGCGCAGCGTCCGCCTGGGCAGACCGGTTGCGGATGGGCATCGATAAAGTGAGAGCGACGGAATAGCCCGGATAATGGTTGTGAAACACCTGCGAAAAGGCGTCGCTGAGGCCGCCGGGTATCTTTTCTCCGGTAGGTACGAATCCTCCCGGAACGAATATAACTTCGTTGCCATTCTGTCCAGTCGGCTGAAAGCTGGCGGAGACGTCCAGGGTTGGGAGCAAGCCATTCCTGTTATTCTTAAGAATTATATTTTCGTTTTTGAGGTTTAAACGGTTCAGATCAATCTCCGGCCGGTTGGCGTGCGCCTCGGCGATAGCTGCATCGAGCGACGGAGCGTCACCTGATTTTGGCTGCGGAAGCGGAGTGGTCGGGTCAATCGTCGCGGTGAGCAGCGGGCCGGTTACCTGCTTCGAAAGGGCTGTCTTCATCACTTCCTGCTGCTGCCGGTATGTGGTCTGGGCCACGATCAGGTTCTGGTCAGCCGTTGCCAAAGCCGATTCCGCCTGGATCACGTCGAGCGGCGCCATAGTGCCAATCTGTACCTGGCGCTTGTTATCGGACAGCAGTTTGGCATCGTACTTATCGGCTTCCTCCGCCACGGCGACGTTTTGCTTGTCCTGCGCGAGCGTCCAATAGTCGTTCAGGATCGTTTGAATGGTTGCAGACACCTGCTCCCGGAAATAGTCCTTGGCGATGCCGATATCATTTTCAGCGATGTAAATGTACCGCTTGTTCGCGCGATATCCGAAACCGTTCAAGAGATTTTGCTCAACCCCGATCGATACCGAAGTGTCAACCAGCGGGTTAAAGAGCTGGGTGAGGGCGTTGGTCGACTGGCGAGCGCCGCCCATGGTGACGGAGAAGCTGGTTCCAGTAGGGAACGCCTTGCTGATGGACCCAAAGTATTCGGCTTCGTTGGTGCTTAAAATGTTGACCCCGTTCACCGTCGCTGTGCTGAGTGGCGAGACACGATAGCCTATGCCGGTGAAGAAGCTCACCACGGGATCAAACGAACTAACAGATCCCACGGAGTTGATGACACTGCCGCCGGTCGCCGTGCCCGCTCCGCCGGAGTTGAAGCCACCGGAACCGGAGCCGACGCCGCCCCCGATGGCGCCCTGAAATTCCGCCTGCGAAGTAAACGCTCCTGCAACGCCGCGGGTGGCCGCGCCGCTGTCGGCGCGCACCTTGTCGATTTGAGCGTATTGGGGATTATAGCGCGCGACGGCGATGTCGAGGTTGTTCTCGACGGCCAGCGAGATGGCGTCTTGCAGCGATAGATGCATCGTTCCGTTCTGAATAAGCTGAAAAAGATCATCAGAATTGACCAGATGGAAGGGCGGCACGCGCGGATTGACGTAGGGAGCGATGATGTTTGGGAACCAGTTCGTGCGCGTGTACGTCTTGGCAATTGCCTGGTTAAACGCGTTCTCGGCATTGTTCTGGTTTTGGGCATACAATTGCGGCAGCGCACAGAATATGCAGAGAAGGGCTGCGGCGATCAGCGTAGGGCGGATTATGCGGCTCATTGCTTATCCTTTCTTTTTCCTGAACCTGGTGATGCTTGAAGACCTAAGAATCTATCTACGAATGTCTTAGACCGGAGGTTTCAATTTTCGCTAGACAGAACGACATAAGGCGGCTATGTTTTTTTCAGGTGCGGCGCTGTTCTCAGCGCCGGAAATCGGGGACACCGGCGCTACAGCGCAGTTCGCCACGAGATTTTTGTGGCTCTGTATGGATGCGGAGGAATTCCGCCGGATATTCAGAATATGCCCGCGCGAGTTTGAAGCAAGGGTGAGCAAAGCGGCCAACGGAGAACAAGGCGACGGCGTCCCCGGCCTCAGCGCCCTTAGCGTCCCTCTGCGTAGAATGACGCGCTTCTCGCGCCGCGCCCGGCTCGCGGGACTTCTGTTGCCGCGCCTCCGATCCCTTGTCCGAGGCGGCGAGACAGCCAAACCTTAAAATCTTATCATTGACCCGCTTTCCCTGCCACTTGTGCCGTGAAATTGCCCAGTATAAATTTCGCGCGCGGCGGGCGCAGACCTTCAGGTCTGCGC
>JBOGJY010000121.1:0-6552 GCA_050745325.1 Terriglobia bacterium | reverse complement strand
CGGGCCGCCGCCGGACCCATCCCTGTGACAAAGATGCGCGCCGGAGTCGAGCATTGCACGGCTCCTGCCGCCGGGGGAACACGACGGAGAGCGCGCGCTTCGGCTTTGGTCGCAGCGAAAATATAAGCAAGACTCATGCTGAAATCAACCACCCATCATCTTGTTGCAGCGGCGGCCTCTGGCCGTCGGTCGTTCTTTTTCAAGTGATTCGGCGCTCTCTGAGCGCCGGAAACCGGCGGCGGGACGCCGCCGCACCAATGATTGATGCCACTATAATGGGCAATCCTCAGTAAAGCAATTTACGGCCCGCGCCCACTGCCATCTCAAGACGGCGTTCTGTTCTTCCGATAAGGCTTATCATGGACCCCACATCCACCGTCCCCGTTTCGAACGCGGAACCGCGACCGCCGGCTCCAGCCGGACAGGCCGAGCACCGCCGTGGCACCCGTTTGTCGGTCGCCGTGCCGGTCATCCTCGCTGGCAAAAATGCGGAAGGCGTGAAATTCCGGGAGGAATCCAGGACTCTTTCAATCAACCGCACCGGCGCGACCCTCGAAACGTCGCACGTGATCATGCCCGGCGCAGAGCTGTTGATTAAGAATCCCTCTCTGGGAATAACGGTCCAAGCGCGAGCGGTCAGGTTCACCAAACGCTCAACGCCCGGCAAGCTTTCGCTCGTTGCGGTGGAGCTTGTTGATCTGAAAAACGTTTGGGGTATCCAATACCCGCCGCAAGATTGGCACAGGCCCCGGCCGGCTGCCGCAAGGCCGGAGAAGCTTCCTGCCGCCGCTTCGCCGGTGAAGGTGATCGAAATTGATCTGAATGACTCACTGCCGCCTTCGCCGCCTGGCAGCGTCGAACTCAAGCCTAAGTTCGACCCGCAAGGGCCGGTCAACCGGTTGGAAGAAAAGACCACAATTCTTCTCGAAATCGGGGAAAGCCTTGCGAACCTCGCGCAAACAGCCGCGAAGTTTTCCGCCAGCCTTGAGCGTCTGCTTTGCCGGACGCAAGAATTATCCCGGCGGATACGGGAAGAAGCCCGGACCTCTCCAAAGCATACGGATCAGATTTCCGCAGAGGAACAGATTGTCGCGGCCGCTCAAGACGCGAGTAAAAAGTTCACCGGCCAGTTCCGCGAAGCCGCCGGGAGCATCCGGCGGCCAGCGCGTAAACGCTGAAAGCGCGGCTCCGTGGAAATCATTTCCCTCAAGTGTTGACTCTTTAAAACGCTCCTCGAGCGTGGGTCTCCGATTCACTTTCAACCACGGCGCGTACCCCGCCCGGCTTTCCGGCGTGTATAATAGGCGTTGCCCTTCCGCCATAAACGGTTGGGGTTCGGTCATTTCAAGGTTCACGAGAGCGCGCGCCGTTAGTTTCATTGCGGCTGCGGCCAAAGTCCGCCGCGCTTTCCGCGATTCTGCGCAGGTTGCAACTCCAATGACGATCGAAAGACGCCGCTCCGACCGCCTCACGCTGACCCTTCCGCTGCTCATCCGCGGAGTGGATGAAAATGGCGAGGAATTCGAGTGCGAGGCGCAGACCATAAACGTCAACCGCGACGGGGCGCGCATTCGCATTCCTAGATTTCTGCGGAGCGGGCAGCAGGTGAAAGTTGTTAATAAGCTCAGCCAGCGGGAAGCCGTATTCCGCGTGGCCGGCCCGCTCGCGCCGCTCACCGAAAAAGGCGGCGAGTTTGGGTTTATGGGGCCCATCGCGCTTGAAAATCAGCAGAAAAGCGAAACGGGAAGCATCAGCATCGATTCGTGCGCCAGCTTGTGGGGAATCCGCTTCCCTCCTCTGGTTGCAGGCCAGGATTCTGTTCCCATGGCGCTCCTTGCTTGCCGCCAATGCAAGACGGCCGAGATGGTTCACACGAGCATGATCGAGATCGAAGTCCTCGAAACGTCGGGCATTCTCGCCCGTCAATGTGTGAAATGCGGGTCGCAGACGCCGTGGGGCTACTCGGAAAGCGAGATTAATACGGCCGATTCGCCGGGCGAAGCGCCTCTGCCTGCCGGGGCCACCGCCGCCGAGCGCCGCAGACACCGCCGCGTGGTGCTGCAAATGCCTATCCTCATCCGCGATTACTTTGGTGGCGTTGAAGTCACGAAAAGCGAGAACGTTTCGAAGGGTGGGGTTGGTTTCGCCAGCGAAAAAGTCTACCAGATTGGCGAAGGGGTTATGATCGCGTGCCCTTACGACAAAGCGAGCCATAATATCGAAGTTCCCGGACACATTGCTTCGCGGCGCGAAATCGCCGGCACGAACTGCAACATCTATGGAGTCCGCTACAAAGGCAAAGTCTGATTTCAGGGCCTCATAGTGACCTCAAAGCGCGCGCCCTTCCCGTTCGGGCCGGACGGGCGGTTCAGCGTCTCCTCTGGCCAGTGAGATTCCATGTTTTCTGAGCGGACAAACTGGCCCTTCGAAGTCAATGAATTAACCCGTCTTCTCCGCGAGCGGCGCGGTCTGGGCCTTCCAGTTGTGGACCTTACCGAATCCAACCCCACGCGTTGCGGTTTTGATTACGGCGAGCATATCTTCAAGGCTTTCCTGAATCCAAACGCTCTTCAGTATGCGCCAGACCCGCGGGGCCTTGCGACCGCGCGCGCGGCCGTTATTGAATATTACGCGGAGCGCGGGGTTGAGCTCGATCCCGCGCAAATCTTCCTTACGTCAAGCACCAGCGAAGCCTATTCGTACATTTTCCGTTTGCTGGGCAATCCGGGCGACGAGGTTCTCGCGCCGCGTCCGGGCTATCCGCTGTTTGATTTCCTCATTCGTCTCAATGATCTCAAAATGTCCAGCTATCCACTGGCTTACGACCGTGTTTGGCGCATCGACTGTGCGGCTCTCGAGCGCGCGATCACGGCCAGGACCCGCGCCATCCTCCTGGTTCACCCCAACAATCCCACAGGGTCTTACGTTCACTTGGATGAACTCGATTTTCTCGCCGGGCGTTGCGAGAGGCGCGGTATGGCATTGATCGCGGACGAGGTGTTCGCTGACTACGCGCACGCTGGGGCAGCCGCGTCCCGCGCGCCCAGTTTCGCCGCGGAAAGGCGCGCGCTCACATTCACCCTGAGCGGGATTTCCAAGGTTTCCGCCCTGCCGCAGATGAAATGCGCCTGGCTCGTGGTGAACGGCCCCGCTGACCTGCTGAGCGGCGCGCTGGAACGGCTGGAAATGATCGCAGACACGTACCTCTCGCTGAGCGCGGCGGTGGCGTGCGCGCTGCCGGAACTTTTGAAGATGCGCCGAACCCTCCAGCCGCAAATCCACGAGCGGCTCCGGCTCAACCTTTCGCGGCTCGACGCCGCTCTCGGCGCCGCCCCATCCGCCAGCCGTCTCGCTACCGAAGCGGGCTGGTATGCGATCCTTCGATTGCCTGCGATCTGTAGCGACGAAGAGTGGTGTTTGCGCCTGCTTCGTGAAGATGGGGTGCTCGTCCATCCTGGCCATTTCTACGACTTTCCCGGGGAAGGCCACGTGGTGGTGAGCTTGCTGCCGCGGCCCGAAATCTTCAGCGAAGGCGTCGTGAAACTGCTTTCTCGCGTGGAGCAAGACGCCTCAAGAACCACTGCGGTTATCCCATGAGAACCCCCCACCTTTGTTTTCCTTCCAGCAAGCTGTTGCGTAAAGCCGCGTTGCTATTCCTCTGCCTTTCTCTTTCTTCCAGCCTTTATGGTTACTCCGTGCTCAGCCATGAGGCTCTCATTGACGCGGCATGGAATCCGTTCATCGTTCCGCTTCTTCTTAAACGCTATCCCGGCTCGACCGCCGCAGAGTTGCGCGAGGCGCACGCATACGCCTATGGCGGCTCCGTGATCCAGGACATGGGTTACTATCCCTTCGGAAACCGCTTCTTCAGCAACCTTGCCCACTACGTCCGCGGCGGCGACTTTATTGAGGCGCTTCTGCGCGATTCCCAAAACGTGGATGACTACGCCTTCGCCCTGGGCGCTCTTTCGCACTACGCCGCGGATAATAACGGGCACCCGATTGCGGTAAACCTCTCGGTGCCCGACTTGTATCCCAAGCTGCGAAGGAAATATGGAAAGGTCGTTACATACGAAGACGACCCGAAGGCTCACATCATGGTGGAATTCTCATTCGACGTGGCCGAAATCGCCGGGGCGGGATACTTGCCGCGAACCTACACCAATTTTATTGGTTTTGAGATTTCGAAGCCGCTGCTCGAGCGGGCGTTCCAGCAAACCTACGGTCTTAATTTCAAGGACCTTTTCCTCAACGAGGATCTCGCCATTGGAACTTACCGGCGCGGAGCCAGCGAGATTGTGCACCGCCTCACGCAGATCGCCTGGAAACAAAAGAAAAATGAAATCCGCAGATCCGGCCGTAGAGCGGCCCGCCGGCAGTTTGTCTACCGGCTCTCCCGCAGAAACTACGAACGCCAATGGGGAAACGATTACAAGCTGCCCAAGTTCTTCCTTCGCCGATGGACTTACCGGTGGCAGTTTGGCGCGCGCCAGGCTCAGATGGGATTGCTTGCCAGAATCCTGGTGTTCTTCTTCGAGCTGCTGCCCAAGGTGGGTCCGCTTCGAACCCTCAAATTCAAGCCACCCACGCCGCAGACGCGGAAGTTATTCGTCAAAAGCTTTGACGATGTGGTGGCCCGCTATGAGGCTTTGTTGACCGCAGAAGGCGCCAACCGGCTTGCGCTTCAGGACAAGAACTTCGACACCGGGAAACCGACGCAAGCCGGAGCCTATCAGCTCGCTGACCAGACGTATGCCCAGTTACTTGACCGGCTGGCTTCCGGGCATTTCAAGGGAGTGTCGCCTGAGCTGCGAAGCCATATTCTCGCTTACTACACAAACCTTAATGCGCCCATCGCTACGAAGGAGAATCCAAAGAAATGGCGGCAGACGCTGCAAGAGCTCACGGCGCTGAAATCCACCGCGACGGCAATCCCAATTGCCGGTGATGCAAAGAACTGACCGGCGGGCGCTCAAGACATTAGTTTTCGTTGCCGGAAGGCCGCGAGCCGGAGCCCGACCGCGTTTCTCGCCTATGTATTAAATGGAAAATATTGCGCGCCAAGTGAACTTTTTGCGGCCTCAATGGTCGAACAACGCCGTCTAACTACATTAAGAAGGTATCGGAAGGAATCCGCAGACGCATGGGTTAGAACCGCCCACTACACGGTGGCGGCGGGCAAATCGCTGAAACCAAAGTGCTGGCCCCGTCAGATTAGACAAGCGTTTTCTCGCCGGTATGGAAGTCTCTGTTCTTCAGCCTCCTAAAGGAGCTTCCTCCTTAATTGGCACGCTTATTGCTATAATGTTGTGTAGCTTAGGAGACAGGCGCCACTCCTGCGAAGAAGCCGGTTTTGTGGATTTGGTTGGAAAATAATCGTTCTTGAGCAGAAAGAGCGCCGAGAGGAGTACCAGGAAAGTGAGTGTTCCTATGCAGCGGTGGCTGGTTGTTTTTATCTTATTCGCATCGTTGTTCGCGGTGGCCTGCGGGCTGGAATTTGCCCTCTTGTTTTCTGCCAAGGTAGAGCAGATTGCATTCCTGCTTGTACCCCCTGTCTTTATGGTCAGTTCTTTCATTGGCTTGGCTACTTTCAGGCAATCCTGAAAGACAGGGCCCAGCCTTGAGAGGCACAAGCGCAGAGGCCGAGCCGGGCGCGTACCCGCAGGGATGCTGAAGCACGAATGGGCCGCCAGGCGCTCTACCGGCTCTGTGATTCCTAATGGGGACAAAGCGCAATGCAAAAAAGGGGGCAGTCGAGGGGTCTATTGCCTGGAAAGACAGGATAAGAGCCCTCAAGAATATTCCTCCCCTCCTTGGAATGGTCTGGAAATCCGGACCAGGCGTTGTTGTGGGAAGCGCCGCGGTACGAATCGCCGCTGGCGTTATTCCTGTTGCCACGCTCTTCGTCCCCAACCTGATTATCCAAGATATTGTTGATCTGCTCGACCACAAACGGCAGCATCTCCCACACATCTTTTGGTGGCTTGTCGTCATTGAGTTCGGCTTAGCCTGCCTGGGCGCCATCTTCAGCCGGGTGATGGATTATGCGGATACGGTCCTTTCGGACCGTTATACGAAATACATCAGCGTGCGCGTGATCGAACACGCGTCCCATCTCGACCTCGAACGTTACGAAGACCCTGACTTCTACGATAAGCTCGAGCGCGCGCGGGTGCAGGCAACGGACCGTCTGGCCACCATCCGGATGATGGGCCAGCTCCTGCAGCAGGTCATTACCACCGCGACGCTGGTAGGAAGCATTCTCTTTTATGCTCCTTTGCTGGTGCTGATCCTCATCGTCTCCGTCATTCCAACCTTCGCGGGAGAGACCCACTTTGCGTTCCTGCACTACGCGCTGAACTTCAAGCAGACTCCCGCGCGCCGCCAGATGGATTATCTCCGGGTTATTGGCGCCAGCAAGGAAAGCGCCAAAGAACTCAAGCTTTTCGGCTTGGGCGCCTTTCTTACCGGCCGGTTCAAGAAGCTTTCGGATGAAGTTCTCGATGAAGATATTGCGCTGGCGACGCGCCGGTTCTGGGCTACTGCCGCGCT
>JBOGJY010000120.1:0-3028 GCA_050745325.1 Terriglobia bacterium | reverse complement strand
CCTCTGGCCGCCGGTTTTTGAATAGGAAAGACCGGCGGCCAGAGGCCGCCGCTACAAACCACAGTTACCACACAAACGCTGGAGGCCCGTGACTGACAAGGCCCAAGTCTCAGCCCAGCTTCAATTCTATGCTTCTGCAACCCGCTCATGGAGACGGGTGAGACAAATGAGACACTATATTTTCATTAGACGCTTCTAATATTACTTTGTTAACCTGCCCCCCCGAATCGGGCCAACTAGGGAAAGGCGGGGTTGGGCTGAAGGAGTGAAAAACCGTCCCATTTATCTCGTTTGTCTCAAAAGTCTCAATGTGTTCTGATATCCTGGAGGTGGCGCCAGTGAGCCGGCCAGATTAGAAATTGCCTGGATAGACGTGGACAAGTAAACAAAAGTTGCGGAACGAAGCCTAGCGACCCTTTAGAATCAACGTTTCTAATATTTGGGGCATTCCCATGGCGGCGCTCTATGAGCGCCGGAATGACGGCTGGCGCTGGCAACGGGGGCAGAAATGGCTGCTGCGGCCGGAGACGATCACCCTCCGAATCGGCGCGCCGCACCGCGGGCAAGGCTGACCGGTGCGGCGGTAGGCGCGAAGCAGCGGCTCGAAGCCGCCCTGACGCCCTTCGATATCGATGTAGTCGCGGAAGCTGGTCCCTTGCAATTCAACGGCGTGCCGCAGTACGGCGCGGATTGCGGTGTAAAGCCGGCTGCGGGCCGGTTTCGAAACCACTCCCGCCGAGGTCTCGGGATGGATTCGTGCTTCAAAGAGAGCTTCATCCGCATAGATATTCCCGAGACCCGCGAGCGATTGCTGGTTCATGAGCCAACTTTTGACGGCCCCGCGGCGGCCTCGAATCGCGCGCTCAAATTCGGCCTGGGTCATTTCGAGCGCGTCCGGACCGAGCGAGCCAAACACCTGCTCAGCCTCGCGCGCCGTGCAGTAACGCAGCATTCCAAAACGGCGCGGGTCGCGGTAGCGGAGTTCCTCAGGACCCCCGTCGAGCGCCATGCGGATGTGAGTATGAGCCAAGAGGGCTGCATCGCGCTGCGCCACCACGAGTTGGCCCGTCATTCCCAATCGAATGAGGAGATAGCTGGGCGTCCTCGAATCTGCGAAGCCAAGTTCGAGGGCAAGCGTTTTGCCCTTGCGCCGGAGGCTCGCTACCCGCCCTCCTTCGATCCCGCGCCGGAAGCGCCCAGGATCCCCACGGATGACGCTCGGGCGCGCAATCGTGATCGATGTGATCGTCCTGCCCAGGACCCGGCGCTCAAGGCCCTGACGGACGGTTTCGACTTCTGGAAGCTCTGGCATAGGAAGGTGATATCGAGTAATGAGAGACTGCGCTCCAAGCGAACGATTATATCCGATTGGACCGTCACGGCTCTCCCGCGCGCACCTGGACGCCGTGCATTTCCCGCTTGCTCTTGCGAGGCGAGGGTAATAGCATAGCTTCCTTGTTTGCGAGATGTATCTTTCCAGGAGGTCTCTTCCATGAAATTAAATGGTGTTTCACGGCGCGATTTTATTCGAACCTCAGCGGGGGCGGGAGCAACGCTCGCGGCGCGATCGTTCCTGCTGGAAGCTCAGCCGATTGGAGGACTAGGGCAATCCAACGCCCCGAGTGACACCGTCCGCTTCGGCATGATCGGCATTGGGATGGAAGGCTCTGGCGTCCTTACGACGTGCGTCGGGCTGCCTGGCGTTGAATGCGTCGCGGCGTGCGATCTCTACGACGGAAGGCACACGCTTGCCAATGAGATCATCAGCGGCGTTACCGGCAAGACCGTCCCCACCACGCGCCGTTATAAGGACCTGCTCAGCAACAAAGAGATCGATTGCGTCGTCGCCGCCGTTCCGGACCATTGGCACAAACAAATCATCGTGGACGCGTGCAACGCCGGCAAAGATGTCTATTGCGAAAAGCCGATGACCCACAAGGTTGAAGAAGGGTTTGAAATCATCGACGCGGCCCGGAAAAACAACCGCATTGTGCAGATTGGAAGCCAGCGGCGAAGCTCAATTGGCTTTGCCAAGGCGAAAGAACTGGTGGAGCAAGGCGCCATCGGCGATGTGTGCCTGGCGGAGGCAATCCTCGGCCGTAATGATCCCTGCGGCGCGTGGGTATATCCACCTCCGCCCGGCCTGTCACCCGAAAACCTCGACTGGGAAACGTGGCTCGGCGACGCGCCCAAACGCCCCTTTGACCCTATTCGCTTCGCGCGCTGGCGCGCCTTTGTGGACTACGGTGAGGGCCTGCCCGGCGACCTCTACGTCCATTCGCTCACGGGCATTCACACCGTTATGGGCGTTCAAGCGCCGCCTGAGCGCGCGCAAACCGCAGGCGGCCTCTTCCAGTGGAAAGACGGGCGCGAGTTCCCGGACCTGATGACCACTTTCTACGACTATCCGGACTTTCGCGCGGCGGTGCTCATCTCGCAGAACACGGAAGAGCAGGAGGTCACGCGCTTCCTGGGCACGCGAGGCCTCATTGAAGTTTATGGGGAAGGCGATCATCTGGTTGTGACCCCGCAGGACGGTAAAGACCATGATCCGTGCTACTACACCTCGAGTTATCCGGGAGCCATGCGAGCAGCTTACGATAAGCAGTGGCACGCCATGCACGATCCGAAGCTTGGGGCGTCGAAGCTGGTCGCAGGGGCCACGTATTCCTATCCGCCCGGCTACAGCGAGCTTCGCGAGCACTTGTGGAATTTCTTTCAATCAGTCAGGACGCGGCAGCCGTCGGTTGAAGACGCCGTTTTCGGGAACAACACTTCAATCGGCTGCCACATGGCAAACTATTCCTATTTCCAGAAAACCGCCGCGGTGTGGGATGCAAGCGCAAAAAGAATAAGAAGCTGATAGCACTCTGCCGGTTGGGAACACACGCGCGCTAAGGAGCTTTGTAGATTCTCTCTTGAATTTCAAGAGATTTTTATATTCATGCTGCTGCGCCTGAGGTCGAGGGTGAATCGGCCTGGGCCGGGAGACGAAAGACCTTGGAACCGTCGTAGAGCTGATGATGTT
>JBOGJY010000119.1:0-6507 GCA_050745325.1 Terriglobia bacterium | reverse complement strand
ATCAAGGCGCCGTAGACCTGGCTTTCGGCCGTCTTCATGTCGATGATCAGCCCGCAATCCTGCGCGGCGACCATGCGGTTGATTTTCACCATGCCGGTTTCGGTGTCCACCGAAACGTCGGCGATTTGCGCTCCGCCCACGCCGCTCGAAATCAAGTCGGGGCAGGGGCCTGGGTTCTTGCCGTGGGTCTGAATCTTTTTCATGCCCAGCTTCTGGCAAGCCTGCTTCCAGGTGAGGCTCTTCGAGGAATCGCCTTTCGCCTGAATGCGTCCACCCACGGCAACCAACTGATCCGCAGGAACGCCAAGGCCCGGCGCCACTGCGGCGAAAAGCTGGTCGCGCGCGTCCACCGCGGCGCGGCGGGTGGAAGACGAAACACCGCCCACGGTGGTGCTTCCGCCGGAGGGCCCGTCGTAAGGATAATGGCTGTCTCCGATGCGCACCTGGACGCCTTCAACCGGCAGCCCAAGCGTTTCGGCGGCAACGATGGCAATCACGGTGCGCGTGCCGGTGCCAAGGTCCTGGCTACCGAGCTCCGCCGTCACCGAGCCATCCGCTTCAATCGTAAACTGGCAGTTGCTTGCGTGGCCGCGCCCGCCCCAGGTGTGGATGCTCACGCCGAGGCCGCGCTTGATGTGGCCCGGAGTTTTGTCGCCGCGCGGATGCCAGTATTTGCTCCACTCGGCCATCTCCGCCGCCTTCTGCAATTCCTCGCGGTAGACCTTGCCGAGATTTTGCGGCGCCAAATCAGAATTCTTTATGAGGAATTGGACCGGGTCCATGTTGAGCTTGGCCGCCAGATCGTCGAACGCGCTCATGGTGAGGAGAGCTTGCTGAGGGTGGTTGGGAGCGCGCCAGGCGCGGGCGGGGCCGATGTTCGCGCCCACAGAAGTATAGCTGCTGACGTAGTTTGGAACGTTCCGCAGCGCGTAAGGCAGCTCCAACCCGCGGCTCGGCGAAGGGCCGCCCGTACCCCAACAATCGGATTGCCAGGCCACCAGCGTGCCGTCTTTCTTGGCCGCCAGTTTAACCCGCACAAAACCCGACGGCCGGCATCCGGCCACTTCGACCTCGTGGCTCCGTTGCAAGAGATATTTCACCGGCTTGCCCGTCTGCTTCGCCAGTTTCGCCGTAGCGACACCCCAGCGATCGATGCTGAACTTGCTTCCAAAACCTCCGCCGATATACTGGCAAATTGTTTGCACGTTGCTCGCCGGAATGTTCAGCGCCTCGCCGAATTGGGCGGGATAGACCGAGACTCCCTGCGAGGAGGAATACGTCCGCACATTTTGCGGACCTATCCATTGCACCACGTGGCCGTGCGGCTCGAGGCAGCAATGGACGATCACCGGGATGCCGTACTCGCCCTCGTGAACCACCACGTCCGGATCGGCGAAGGCTTTTTCGGGATCACCCTGAGTTGTTACCGACGGCTTCGCCGCGCGGCCGGCAGACTTGGCATGGTCAAGCTCCGCTTCGTTGACCAGGAAGGGAAGCTGCTCGTATTCCACCTTAACGGCGCGCACCGCGTCTTCCGCCTGTTCCTCGGTGTCCGCGACGACTTCCACCACTTCGTCGCCAGCCCACTGAATCTCTTTGCCTGGTCCTTGAAGAAGCAACACACCCCGGACGCCGGGCATCTTTTCCGCCGCCGAAGTATCGACCGAAGTAACCTTGGCGTGCGCGTAGGGGCACGTTACCATCTTTCCGAAAAGCATTCCCGGCAGATTGATATCCAGCGTGTATTTGGCGCGGCCGCTCGACTTTGCCGGACCATCAATGCGCGAGATGCTCGTGCCAATTAAATGTCTATCGTCTGCCGCAGGCCAATCATATTTGCATTCAGGCATTGGAGGAACCTCCCGCGCTCATCGTCTTGGCGGCTTCCATGACGGCCTCCCGGATGCCGGCGTAGGTGCCGCACCGGCAGAGGTTGCCGCCCAAATCTTTCTTGATATCCTCTTGGGTAGGATTCGGATGGGCCTTCAGAAAGGCAATGCACGCCATCACGAAGCCAGGCGTGCAGAATCCGCATTGCTGGGCGTCGTGATTCACGAACGCGCTCATCACCGGATGGAGTTGGCCGCCCTTCGAGAAATGCTCGATGGTGGTGACGTCGTGCCCTTCGGCCTCAATTGCGAGCACCGTACAGCCGTAGACCGGCTTATCGTCAACCAGCATTGTGCACGCCCCGCAGGTGCCCCGGTCGCAAACGCGCTTGGAGCCGGTGATGTCGAGCCGGTCTCGCAAGGCGTCGAGCAGCGTCACGCGAGGCTCAAGATTCAGCCGCTTGGTCTCGCCGTTTACCCGCAGCGTAACCGGAACCTCACCGGGTCCCCGGATTCCAGCGGCCGTTTCTTGAGGGGCCGCAAGCGCATTCGCCTCACCAGCGAGAATTGCGCCCGAAACCGCCACGCCTGTTCCTCGCAAAAAATCACGGCGCGAGACTCCGCCTGTCTCTTGATTGCGAACTTTCTTCTTTTTGTCTTTCATCGGAACTCCTGGAAAACAGCGGCGAGTGACATGCAATCAGCAAGCAACCCAAAATCATTTAATCCTAGTGTTGCGTTTTTCAAATACGTTTACTTGTAGCGCCGCCCTTTAGGGCGGCATGCCGGGCGTAAAGCCCGGCGCTACAATCAAAGAACGCGCGCCGAATAGGTCATCGCAATTTCCGAATGCAACACTAGCAAGTATAAGCTGACTGGAAACCCATCGGCTCTCAAGGTCTCAATCGCATTCCCCAAGCGCCGCCTAGACCCAGCGATTCACCCCGGCGATAAATCGACCACACAAGGTGAAGAAGACAAATTATCACTAATTGCTAATTGAATAAAGAGGGATTTGGTGGAACGCCTAGATTTTCATCTGCCAAAAATCCTGACGCGGGGGTTGCAGGAGACTTTTTTGGCTTACTGTGGGCCAGCCGGGCGCGCTTGGCCGGGCGCGCCGCTATTCGATCCGTTGACCCCTGCCGGACCTGTCTGGTTCGAAGGCCCCATCAGGCCCGGTGAAGAGGGCTGGACTGGATTTCCTACGGTTGAGGATTGGGGAAGCGCGTACTCGCGGTAGTTGAGCCCAACAAACTCCCAGTGATCGTAATGGTCTTGATGATTAAGCACGCGAATGGATTGCCGGTTGCTGCAGGGCGCCACGCCGACAATGAAAGCGCCCATCAAGGTTCCGGTCTGATAAGAAGTGGTACTCGATTGATCGGGCGAATTATTGCCTTTAGCATCGCAGGTGGAAGGCGGATGTTTCGGCTTCCCATTGGCCGCATTTCCGGCCCCGGCTGCGCTCCCAGGGGTCGTACTATTGCTGCTGGCACCCATGTTGCTGCTCCCAGCCATGCTGCCCGCGGCCGATGCGCCGCTGTTGGTCTTGCCAGGGATTAAGGTTGTCTGGTCCCAAGAGTCAATCAGAACGCCTCCGGCCGCCGCATGAATAAAGCGCCAGCGCCCGTTTCGACTGAGGGGATCGCGATAAGGCTTGCGCAAGAACCGGATGTCAGCCGTGTTCAGCAGGTCTTTGACGGAGGTAGGGTAGCGGCCAAACTTCCTGTAAAACAGATAGATGGCGCGAGCGTACTGATCACCGGTAAAGATGGCCTCCGCTTCGCGTTCGCGCTGGCCCGCCTGGTAGAGACTCGGCAGCGCCGCAGTCAGCGATACAAGCAACACCGCGACCATGATCATCAGAGTGACAAGAGCATACCCTGAATTCCGGGGTGGCGTTGGCGCTCTACTGCGGGAAGGGCAATTCGACTGCGCGGTGATACAGGTCATCTTCAATTTCGATCAGAGCCGGGGTAATTTTCACCACCCGGTAATCTTTGTCAAACGCTTCGCCCTCATGAAGGGCGTAAATCTGATCGGGGCTCGAGATATAGGCCTCGATCTGCCCCTCGGACTTAACGCTATAGCCCACCGTCTTGAATGGCAGAGGCGGCGGGGGCGGGGGAGCGGGAGGCCCAGCGGCGGCCTGCCCTGCGGCGCGCTCACGGGCTGCCTGCTCCGCCTCCTGTGGTGTGGGCTCGAACGAAAACGGATCGCGGTCCGGAGGCGTCACCGGCTGGGATTGAAGTTGCTGGTACAAAGCCACGTTGAGAGCTGGAGTATCCGGGAAAGCGGCCGGATCACGCTGGACGCGTATTGCCGCCCGGTTGAGCGGAGCCCGGTTGAGCGGCGCCGTTTGCGGCGCGCCGCCTCCCGCATGGACGCTGCGCACCCGCACGGCGAGGCGGAAGATGAGCGCCGCGCACACTGCCGCTAGAATTACGGTTGCTGCTGTTTCGAGCCGTTTATTTTTCATGGCGTCAGGTAAAGATCTGCGTCCACGTGTAAGGCTAACACGCCACCGTCCCCGGCGGCAAACTTGACGCTGCGCACCACGATGAAATCGTTCGAGGTCTCAAGCGCGTGAGCAAAGCCCAGCAGGTTCTCAAACGAGCCCTTAACGCTTGTATTCAAATTCAGGCGCCCGACCGGCTCGCCGTGCGACTCGTCCGGCGTGTATTTGATCGCCAAAAGCTCCACTTGGGACCGTTGGGTCAAACTCTCAATCAGCGTTGCGGCGCGGGAAAAAGCCTCGCGGCGGGACGGAATATGACGATCGAGGAACGCCTGAATTTGCCGCTGCTCCGCCGGAAGCGCGTCTACATGCTTTTGGAGCAGGGCCAGATTCCCTCTTTCGCGCCACCACTCGAGACGCGCGCTGGTGAACCTATCCTGCTCACGAGCCACAAGGTTCGCCAGAGGCCGGTCTAGAGCGGCATAGGCCAAAACGTCCAGGATCACGAGCGCCAGGATGGCTTTTGCCGCCGCACCTACCCATTTTTTCCGCCGTTGCTGGCTCATGGCTCCGCCTTCGCAGCCTCCAGCCCAGGCAACGTCTTTCCAATGTAACGCGCGCTGCAGGTGAGGGAGACCAAATTTCCCGGCTGGTTTTCAGTCCCGAAGGACTGATCGAGCACCGTCACTCCTTCAAAGTCCGGCGAGGCTTCAAGGTTGCTCAGAAACACGCCTGTAACTTGATTCACCGCGCCTTCAACACTGATCTGGATAACCGGCCCCTTCGCCGTGTCCGCGAGCGAAAGGCCGGTGATTCGCACCTGGCCGGGCAGGAGCCTGGCAACCTCGATGGTGAGTCCGGAGAGCGAGACTTTCTTTTGCTCGATCAGGGAATTCAAGAAATTGATCTGCCCGTAAAGCTTCAGCGTCCCGGGCTGGTGAAGAACCGCCTTGAGGCGGATTTCCTTCGCCTGGGTCTCATGAACCTCCGCCTCGTAGCGCAATACTGAGCGGTGAACCTTCTGGTATTCCACAAACTGGCGCGCCGAGACGGAGATGAGATGAACCAGCAACACAACCCCCACCAGCACGAGAACCGGAGCCCACAGGTAAACCGTGCGCTCGCGCCACTTCTCGGGTTGCGCTAAATTGACTCTGACCTTCACGACGCCTTTCCCGAATTCAAGATCATGCCGGCGAGCGGCGCGGCAAACAAGCCGTAAAGCGGTTTTTCTTCGGGCCGCAGCCCCGCTTCAAAGGTCCGGTCGAGCGGCAGGTCTTCCACCGGCGCGTTGAGGGTTTTTTGAAGCGCATCTCTAAGCCCGTCTCCCAGCAGCGGCCGTGAGCAGAGCCAGGCGCGCGCGATTTCCAAGCCCATGCGGTCGCGCGCGCTTGCCGCCGCACGCGCCGCTTCGGAAACCACCTCGGCGGTTTCCTAATCCTGAGCCAGTTGACGGCTGCGCCAGAAGCGCAACCGCTCCCCTTCCACTAAAGCGTGGGTTACCCACCCGGAACAGACGTGGGTGAGGAGTTGAACGCCGGGATCAGATTCCGGCAGCAACGGCAATAGAGCGATTGTCGCCGGCAAAACCGTGGCCGGGCTGCCCCGCACAGGCTCAATCAGGGCTTCGTATTGCGCCAAGACGTCCTTCTTCACCGCGACCACCAGAAGCTCAATCTTTCCCGCGGCGCGGCGCGTTTCCTGATAAGAAATCCGGGCCTCTTCCACCGCAAATCCCAGGCTGTCCTTGATCCTCCAACGCAGCAGCGCTTCCAGATCGTTCCTTTTGGAAGGGATCGTCTCAAACTCGAGAATGTTGACCCGAACCGCAGCATCCGGCAAGAGCAGCGCGGTCCGCCCGCCGCCGCTTCCGATAGATTTCGAAACCGTCCGGATCGCCTGGCCGAGCATTTCTGGCTTCGCCACGTTCACCTGCGAAGGTGAAGGCTCGATAACGCCGGCATCCAATCCGGTCAACGCCAGCCGGCGCACACCTCCCTTTGGCGCGCCCGCCAGGCGCGCCCCCAGCACAAATCCGGACTCAATCTCAATCACCGACGAGGGCAACTTGGCGAGGCTGCCGCCCCGTTCGGATGACAGATTCGTAGGTTTGTCTTTCCCGTTCTTGGCCATATGCGCCCAGCAACTGCCTTTTCTGAGTTGTAGCGGCGGCCTGTGGCCGCCGGTCTTTACTATTAAAAACCGGCGGCCACAGGC
>JBOGJY010000118.1:0-5055 GCA_050745325.1 Terriglobia bacterium | reverse complement strand
GTCAAATCCTCTGCTCGGAATATAACCAATTACGCGCGGCTTTTCAAACTAGGCTCTGCGCCTGGTCATGGCGCGGTTCAACGCAAGCTTTGCGCCGCCCTTGGGCGGAATAAACCCGCCGCTACCCTCGCCGGAAATGATCGTATCCGCGCGGGATGAGGCGCCGCGTCCCCTTGCGCCCCTCGATCACTATCGCATGTCTGCGCTCGCAGACCCTCCCCACCTCGTGTAGCCGGATTTCTTCAAAGAAAGCGGGTAATCGGGAGACTTTCGAGGGTGGGACGGTGAAGAGCAGCCTGTAATCCTCTCCGCCATGGAGCGCAAGCGAAAGCGCCGTGGCGCGGGGTCCCGTAATCGACGGAACCGGAATATGGTCTTCCGCAATCTCTCCGCCCACGCCGCTGGCCTCAAGCAGACGGCAGAGGTCAAGCGAAAGCCCATCGCTCAGGTCAATGGCCGCAGAGGCCAGGCGCTTTTCCGACAGGAACTGCCCCAAACGGCATTGAGGCTCCGGGTAAAGATGCGCCCGCAATGCTGCCGTGGTGCGTGGTTTCGACCCGGAGCGCAGCATTCGCAGGCCGGCCGCAGCCAGTCCCAGCGTTCCCGCCACGTAGATCGCATCGCCGGGCTTGGCCCCCGTGCGGAGCAGCGCCTGCCCGCGCGCCACCTCTCCCACAACGGTCACGTCTGTCATCACCGTCTTGGCGGAAAGGGAGGTGTCACCGCCAACAACCACCACTCCGAAACGGCGCGCCAGCCGGAACAGTCCGCCATAAAATTTCTCCACCCAAAGACGGTCTACCCGTGGCGAAAGAGCCAGCGAAACCAACGCGAATCGCGGCTTGCCCCCCATGGCCGCCACATCACTCAGCGAGCGCGCCAGCGCCCGATGGCCGACGGCGTCCGGCGGATGCCGGCGGCGCAGGAAATGCACGCCCTCAATGCTTAAATCCGAGGTGAGGATGATCTCGTGGCCGACGGCTGGCGTGACCAGGCTCGCATCATCACCGATCCCCAACCGCAAACCTACGGCGCGGCTTGGGCTGCGCCGCTTCAGCCAGGCTACAAACTCACCTTCGGATGCAAAACTTCGACTCATGCGGCTGCTCCACATTCTGTTGAGCGTTATATTATCGTGACACCAAATGTCGTAGCCGTGGTCTGCTACCGCCGGTTTTTCGGCGCTCAACGAGCACCGCTACCACCGCACCGGTCCCGCAGACTCTTCTGACCCTGGGGCGTTGTAACGATTCCGCCGAACCGCCGCAGGGTTAAACTGCGAACGCTGCGCTACAAAAACAACGGTAGCGGCGGCGTCTCCGCCGCCGAATCACTTGAAAAATAAAGACCGGCGGCCAGAGGCCGCCGCTACAGCGCAAAAACGGCGATTTGGACGCGAAAACCGGAAAAATAAACCGGACTGATGCCGCAATCGCCTGTGTTTTGTTGAACATGCCTCCGGCATGATATAAAAATTAAATTATCTCCTTCATATTCAGTTTTTTACAGCAATGATCGGTGCCCTACAAACTGGTGCACCGGAAACCAACCGGACTGAAGTCGTATCGACTTTCTTTGGTTGAATTTGGCTCCGGTTCTGTGGAAAACTTCGATATCTCATTGCAATTCAAAATGATAAATCGATTTGTTAGAACATTAGAGTCCGATTGGTTCCGGTTTCGACTATGTATTTTCAATAACTTGAAAAAACAAAAACAATCCTTTTTTGGTTATTTTTTTCTCCCGTTTCGTGTGGTTAAATCCGATGTGTTTTTATAACAATCATGTTATCAATAAAGTACATCGTTATATTCGTTCTGCGGTTGTAGCGCAGATTCGTATTTCAACCCTGCGGTTTTTTCAGCCGTCCCAACCAAAAGCCGCAGAGTTTTAACGGCAAAACTCTGCGCCAAATCCTATTACGTTCTCCAAAACCTAAAATGGGGAACGACCGCCGTACTTCCAGCGGGAAACTTGCAAGCCACTACCATCTCTATTTTATTGCGTCGGCCTGAGAATTTGGAGACAAATGAGACAAATAAAACGCCTTTCTCCAACTTTCCAGCCCTCGCAACAGACTGCGTTCCAATAGGTTCCGGTAAGCCCATGCGCCAAGTGAACGCCATTAGGCCGCATCCGTAAACTTATAATAATAGTCTGAACGGACGGGATACCAGACTAATAAACGAAGATTATTAAGATTTTGCCTTGACACAGCTTGGCATACCCAATAGGATGCTCCTTGTGTTCATTTAGCCATCACTTTCTGCATTTCGGCGTCAATAAATACCCGATCAAGATGCACTCGCATTTAAGATTAGAAACCACATTCGGACGGCGGCAAAGAATGGAAAAAAGAAAACTATACACACTGTTGTTGCTTGGCCCGCACGGCAGACCCTGGAAGGTGCAGATTCCAAAATATGCAATTTACGTCGTTCTGGCCTTCATGACGGTGGGCGCCGTGGGGATCACCGCCCTGGCAAACAGCTACGCCCGCATGTTACTCAAGGTTTCAAACTACAACAATGTGCGCGCCGACCGGGAAACCCTGAAAGCCAACTATAAAATCCTTGAAAACGTTGTCAAGCACACCTCGACCCAGCTTAATTCGCTTGAATCACTCGCCTCCGAAGTGGCCGTAACCTACGGCTTTAGCAGGACGCAACAACTAGAGGCCGCCCCCCTGACGCTGGCGGCGCAAAGCGGTCCGAATTCGGAGGCGAATTACAACGCGTCCTTGTACGCTTTCAACCGAATCGAGCAGGCTGCCGCAAGCCCCTCCCGAAACCCGCTGCTTCCCTCACTGTTCACCGGATCAGACGGCCACCTTGCCGACATTCCCGGCATCTGGCCCGTCGAAGGCGAGGTGACTGCTGGGTTTGGCGAACGAGTTGATCCATTTACCGGCGAAGATGCGTTCCATCCTGGCGTCGATATCGCCGCCCCTTCGGGGACTCCAGTTCATGCCGCGGCCGATGGCATCGTGCTCGAGGCGGGCCGTGAAGAAGCCGGGTACGGCAATGAGATTGTGATCGATCACGGCTATGGCATCGCCACTCGATACGGCCACTTGCGAAGAATTTATGTGGTCGAGGGGCAGGAAGTGAAACAAGGGCAGGCCATTGGCGCCGTCGGCATGACGGGCAAAGCGACGGGGCCTCACTTGCACTACGAAGTTCTTGTGCACGAGACGCCCGTAAACCCGTCGAAATACTTGCACGGGTGACGGAACAAACGGGCTACACATCATGCCGCCGCATGAGCGTCGCCCCATGCGCCACCCTGCTTGCGTCTGGTCACATTTGCAATTCTCTCACGCTTCGGCGGCGCCGTTTAAACCCGCTCGCAAGCTCACACCCTCTTGAGGTATCCTAAAAAACAGCATAGGATTTCTGCATAGCGCGCCGCGAAACCGGCTGGGAGCCTTGCTGGCTGCCCAGGGCGCGCGCTGACACGTCAATCGAATGAGGGTTCCCAAAGGCTAATCCATGACGACGCTGCTCGATGAGATCATGCAGCAACCCACCACCCTGGCCGGGGTTCGCAAATACTATGCGAGCCCGGGCGCAATTGGAACCAGCGCGCTTCGCAAGCTCGTCAAGCAATGGCCGCCCGTCGTTATTTTCACCGGAATGGGTGCGTCGCTCTTTGCCGCCTACCCGGCCCAGGCGTATCTTTCGGCGCTTGGAATCCGCGCGCTGGTTTGGGAAACGGCGGAGCTTCTTCACTTTCACTTGAAGTTTCTCGGGAGGGACACGCTTCTGGTGGTCATCTCGCAATCGGGCGAGACAGTGGAGGTGAAGCGGCTGCTCGAATCGCTTCCCAAGGGACAGCCGATGCTCGCAGTGGTGAATGTTGAGGCGAGTACGCTGGCGCGCAAAGCCGCCATGCTGCTGCCCATGATGTCGGGCCGTCAGGAGTTGGTGAGCACCAAGACCTATATGTGTAGCGTGGCGGTGCTGATGTACCTTGCGGCGGCGGTGGCCGGGGAAGATCATCGCGCGGTCACCCATGCGCTTCTTCAGATCATTGAGGCGCAGGAAGCCATCCTCGACCGCGCTGAGGAATTGATCCCGCCGACGGTCGAATTCTTCGACCATCCCACCTACACCATCTTGATGTCGCGCGGCCCCGATCTTTCCTCTGTGCATCAAGGCGCCATGATGCTTAAACAGGTGGTCCGGCTGAGTGCGGAGGGCGCGAGCGCAGCCCTGTTCCGTCACGGACCCATCGAGATCATCAGCACCGCCCACCGCTACATTGTTTTTGCGCGCAAGAATACGCTGCCCGCCCGCGAAAGCTCAACCCTGACGGGAAAATTCCTGCTGAGGCTCGCGGAAGAGATCCGGGCGCACGGCGGCAGGGTGCTCCTCTTCACCGACCTTGCGGCTGAAGAGGCGTCCAACATACGCCTGGTGCGCGTGGAAAGCGCCAAGCTCGGGTTGGGCACGCTCATCGACTCGCTGCACATTCAGTTAATGTCGCATGAGCTGGCCCTGCGCGCGGGCCTGGAGCCGGGTAAGCTTTGGATTGCTCAAGAAGTGACCAGCGCGGAGTAGGTGGCGGGGGTAGCCGCGGTCAGTGCAGTCCTGACCGTGAGTTTTTGGGTTGTCTTTCTTGGCCAATGTTCATCCATTGCGGTCTTTGTGTACGGAAGAGGGAATCAATAAGCTATGCCATACTATCGGGACCATATCTATCCTCGCATCGTGCAGAAGCTCGGCGATCCGGATCCCATTCGGGAGGTTCGCCAGCGAATCATTCCTTGGGCACAAGGGAACGTCCTCGAGATCGGTGTGGGTCCAGGCGTGAACTTCGTTCACTACGATCCCGCAAAAGTCAGCAAGATCCATGCGCTCGAACCCAACCCGGGGATGATTCGCTTGGCCGAACAGCAAAGGCGCCTGACGAAGCTGGATATTGAATTTCTGGACCTTCCAGGGGAGCGCATCCCCTTGCAGGACGGCGCCGTGGATACAGTCGTGAGCACTTTTACCCTATGCACAATTCCCGGCGTGGTGGAGGCCATTCGGGGTATCGCGCGAGTCTTAG
>JBOGJY010000117.1:0-4339 GCA_050745325.1 Terriglobia bacterium | reverse complement strand
TATTGCTTATCACCTGCGCCTTCCCACCCTTGGGGGGCAGTGGCGTGTATCAGGCTCTTCTCGCCGTTTACAGTTGCGGGGCAGTGGCGGATTTTCACCGCGCTTCCCGTTCATCCAGCCGGATTGTGGCACTTCTTTTAGACTATTGACCTCGTGCAAAAATAAAAATTGTTGATGGCAGTCATACCGGCGCTATGCCGATTTTTCGTCCGCCGACTGGCCATAAATCGACGGCACTTTTCCACCCATCGGACGTAGATAGGCTGTAAGCTGCCCCCGGTGGTGAATCGCATCGAAAAGAATCTCCCAGAGAAACGCGCCCACTGGCTGCTCGGACACAACCTTCCCTTCGTAGTAAAACTGTGCGGTGTGGTTCCAAGACGCGTCATCCATCTTGGACACACAGTCGGTGAGCTCGTTCGACCATCGCTCAAACATTTGGAGCATTTCGCCCGGTGGAGGAGGGGGAACCTCCTTCCATTCAGCTTTGTATTCGGTGACCACATCGATGGAAGCCTTCATATCGGCCGCCAACGTCCAAACAAGCTGCTCCGCGGAAGGCGACCGCTCATGAGGCTTGTAACTCAACTTGTCTTTGGGAAGCGCCTTGAGCACGCGCGTAAAGGCGGGAAGCTCGGCTTTCTGCCGCTCTAGATAAAACTCCCGAAGCATCTTAAACCTCCAGCGGATTAAACCAGGATACCCGTCGCAGAATTCAGTTCCCTGCCTGGATCGTACTGTGATTCTGAAATCGGCGCAAGAATAATTTGCTCTTCGTCTCCCTCTTTGGCAGGTGGCTCACTTTAAGCAAAGTCCATGACAAGGAGGGCGCCGAAGCTGTGTGACAACTGCCTTTTCTGTGTTGGTGCGGCGCACGGAGCCTGCCCTGGCGCAGGAAGGGAGCGCAGAATCACAAAAAAATAAAGACCGGCGGCCAGAGACCGCCGCTACAATCGCAGGCGCCACACAGACTCCGCCGGCCCGGGAATGACGTCAATGACTATTCGCCAGCAGCGGCGCTAGGAATTTGCCGGTATGCGAGGCGGGCTCACGCGCGACAATTTCCGGCGGGCCCGCCGCCACAACGTAGCCGCCCGATTCGCCGCCTTCCGGTCCCAGGTCGATCAGCCAGTCAGCGCACTTGAGCACGTCAAGATTGTGCTCGATGATCAACACCGTAGCGCCAGCGTCAATCAATTTCCTGAAAGCGGAAAGGAGTTTATTGATATCGTCAAAGTGCAGTCCGGTAGTAGGCTCGTCAAAGATGAAGAGCGTGTTGGCGCTGGTTTGCTGCGCCAGGTGGGCCGCCAGGCGCACCCGCTGCGCTTCGCCCCCAGACAAAGTGGTGGCGGATTGTCCCAGTCTCAGGTAGCCAAGCCCCACTTCTTCGAGGATGCGTAGCTTGCTGGTGACGCGCGGCGTGGAAGCGAAAAACGAGAGCGCCTCGTGCACGGTCATTCCGAGGACCTCGGCAATATTGTTGCCCCGGTAGCGAACCTGCAGAATAGACGGCTTAAACCGCCGGCCGCGGCACTCCTCACACACCAGCTCGACATCGGCGAGAAATTGCATCTCCACCGTCACCACACCATCGCCCTGGCACGCTTCACAGCGCCCGCCGGGAACGTTAAATGAAAAGTAGCCGGGCGTATAGCCGTGCTTGCGGGCCTCGGGCGTTCCGGCAAACAGGCTGCGGATTTCATCGAACGCCTTGATGTAGGTGATCGGGTTCGAGCGCGGCGTGCGGCCAAGCGGAGACTGATCGACCAGCGCCACACCCGCGAGCGCCGCGTCACCCTCGATCGAATCGACCTCGGCGCGCGGGGCCGCAACGCCGCGCCGCGCGAGGAGCGCGTTCGAGATCACGTCATGTACTAGCGTGGATTTTCCCGAGCCGGAAACACCGCTCACACAGGTCATAACCCCCAGCGGGATCGCCACGTCAATCGACTTCAGATTGTGCTCCCGCGCGCCGTAAATCTTAAGCCAGGCTTTGCCAGGGACGCGGCGGTTGCGCGGCAGAGGGACTTCCATCTCGCCGGTGAGGTAGCGCCCGGTGAATGAGTGAGGATCTTTCAGCAGCCCTTCCAGGCTGCCCTGATAGATAATGCGCCCGCCGTGCTCACCCGCGCCGGGTCCAAGGTCTAGAATGTTATCCGCTTCCCTCATCATCGCCGGGTCGTGTTCGACCACCAGGATCGTATTGCCCAGGTCCCGCAGGCGCTTGAGGATGGTGATCAGGCGGTCCGTATCGCGCGGGTGCAGCCCAATCGAAGGCTCGTCCAGCACGTAGAGCGCCCCCACCAGATTTGACCCAAGCGACGTGGCAAGCTGGATGCGCTGGGACTCGCCGCCCGAGAGCGTCGAAGCCAGGCGGTCGAGCGTGAGGTATTCCAGCCCCACTTCGTCCAGGTATTTCAGCCGCGAGCCTATTTCTTCGAGCACCTGATCCGCCACTGCCCTCTGCATGGGCGAAAACCGGAGAGCGGCGAAGAACTCGCGCGCCCCGCGAATCGAGAGGCGGCAAACCTCGGTGATATTTTTTCCGCTGATGCGCACGTTCAGGGCTTCCGCGCGCAGCCGTCCGCCGTTGCATTCCGGGCAGCGCGTATAGCCGCGGTAGCGGCTGAGGAAGACGCGCACGTGCAGTTTATATTTCTTGCGCTCCAGGCGGTCGAAGAATCCCCGCACGCCGGGAAAAGTCTCGTCGCCTTCAAGCACCCACTTCTTTTCCTCATCCGTCAGCTCGGAATAGGGCATGTACAGAGGGACGTCACGGGACCGCGCCAGGCGCCTCATCGCGCTGAAAAAATCCCGGTGACGCGGCTTTGTCCAAGGCTCGACGGCGCCATCGCTCAGGCTCTTATTCTTGTCGGGAATTACCAGGTCAAGATCGATATCAATAGTGTTTCCAAATCCCTGGCAGCGCGGGCAAGCGCCAAACGGATTATTGAACGAGAAGAGGCGCGGCTCAGGCTCCCGAAGGCGCGTCCCGCACTTTTTGCACTCAAACCGCTCGTTGAAGACCAGCCGCTCAGGTGGCGCATTGCCCTTCCCAAGCGGGGAGTCGGACGGGAACTCTATGAGGGTTTCACCCGCTTCTCGAAAACAAATTTCGACCGAATCGATCAGCCGCTGGCGCTCTTCCGGCGCGGCCGCCAGCCGGTCGACCAGCACGTAGACCGGCCTTGCGAAATCGATATCAAGCAGCGATTCGGGCGCCGAAAACTCGAACAGCCGGCCGTCCTGCAAGAGGCGGTTGAAACCTCTCTGGCGAAGGGTGAAGAGCCGCTGCCGGACGGACTCTCCTGGCGGCTCAGGCCCCGGAGGAAGGCTGGCCGCCGCGCCGGTCTTGCTTTTGCGAGCCTTGGGTTTCTTCGCGCTCTTTCGGGCGCGAGCGAGGTCTGACGGACCGTTTATAGCGTAAGTCTCCTCGCCTGGCGGATCGCCGCGCATCGCGGGAAATAGGAATTCCGCCAGCCCGCTTCCCTCCTTGGGTTCGGGCGGCGGAGAGGCTGGCTGCGCTACTTGCCCCCCTACCGCCGGGTCCGCGCGAAGTTGAAACATCACCTGGAACCGCCGTCCCGGTTCCACCCGGAGGACCCGCGCGGCAATCTCATCCACCGTGTCTTTGCGAACCTCTTCTCCGCAGCGCGGACAATAGCTTGTCCCGGCGCGCGCAAACAGCAGGCGGAGATAGTCGTAGATTTCTGTGGCTGTGGCCACGGTGGAGCGCGGGTTCCGCGTGGAGTTCTTCTGCCGGATCGCCACGGCTGGGGCGATGCCGCTGATCTCATCCACATCGGGCTTTTCCATGCGCTCGAGGAACTGGCGGGCGTAGGCGGAGAGCGATTCCACGTAGCGGCGCTGCCCCTCGGCGTAAAGCGTGTCGAAAGCGAGGCTGGACTTGCCGGAGCCGGAAACACCGGTGATCACCGTCAGCCGGTTATGGGGGATTTCGCAGTCGATGTTCTTGAGATTGTGCACCCGCGCGCCCCGCACCACGATGGAATCGGTGTTTGAGGCGGAAGGAGGCGCCGGCGCAGAGGGCTGGTCCGCGATGGCAACGGATGCGCCTTCGGCGCCTTCAATTCGCGTTTCCAACGGCCGTGTTTCTAAGTGCTGGTTCATGGGAACGGTCAAACAGTCACACCTTCAGCCCAGACCTCATAGACGCGCCCTGTGAGAAATAGCACTGGACCGCAAACTACTTATTATATCCCGAAAGCCCAAATGGATTTGTTGCGCCCGGCGCCCCTTTGCGCCCGGTTTACAGCCCCAAAAGATTAGAAACGTTGATTCTAAAGGGTCGCTAGACGTTGTAGCGGCGGCCAGAGGC
>JBOGJY010000116.1:0-4688 GCA_050745325.1 Terriglobia bacterium | reverse complement strand
CCTCCCGGACCTGGCGAGCAATACCGCTTTCATTTGGATATGACGCAGTGCATCGGCTGCCGCTGCTGCGAGGTGGCTTGCAACGAGCAGAATAACAATCCGTTCGATATCCGCTGGCGGCGCGTGGGCGAAATCGAGGGCGGGTCGTATCCGATGACGGAGCGGCTCTATCTTTCGATGGGCTGCAATCACTGCCTGGAACCCGCCTGCCTCATCGGGTGCCCCGTTGACGCGTACACCAAGGACGAAGCCACTGGCCTAGTCTTCCATAGCGCAGATCAGTGCATTGGGTGCCAGTACTGCACCTGGAATTGTCCTTACGGCGTGCCGCAATACAATCCTGAGCGGGGCGTGGTCGGGAAATGCGATATGTGCTACGGGCGGCTGTCCGAAGGGCTTGAGCCGGCTTGTGTGGATGCCTGTCCGCAGGGCGCTATCAGGGTTGAAACGGTCAACATCGACGAGTGGAAACAACAATACCATGAGTCAGCAAACGCCCCTGGACTGCCGGCGGCGGATCACACTATTTCAACAACCCGCATCACGCTGCCCGATGAACTGCCGATCAATATCGAAAAGGCGGACTCACACCGCGTCCGGCCGGAACAACCTCATGGGCCTCTGATTCTCATGACGGTTCTGACGCAATTCTCGGTGGGCGCCTTTGCCAGCGTGTGGCTGCTCTCGTTATTCGGCCACTCGGCAATTGCAAAGTTTGCCGCATTGGCAGCGCTTGGGGTTGGCTTTCTTTCACTGGGAGCTTCGACCTTGCATCTGGGCCGCCCCATTCATACGTACAGGGCGCTTCGCATGTGGAAGCGTTCCTGGCTGAGCCGCGAGGTCTTGCTCTTCTCTCTCTTTTCCTTTGCCGCCTGCGTTTATGCGGCGGCGCTGTGGATGGGGCTGGGGGTGGGCGCAGGGAGGGCGGCCGGGGCATTGGCTGTTCTGCTTGGGCTGGCGGGCGTTACCGCCAGCGCCCGCATTTATCTGGTCCCGGCGCGTCCGGCATGGAACAGCCGGCACACCATCGCGGAGTTCTATTTCACTGGCCTCCTGCTCGGCCCTCTCTTTATTGCCGCTCTCGGCGAGCGCGGCCTACCCTTCGCGCTCATTGCGGCGCTTGCGGCAGCAGGCCAGTTGTTGAATCAGGGTCTCAAGCTGCTGCGATTGATCCGTTCGGACGAGTTTGAGTTGAAAGCTTCGGCGCGACTTCTCTCGAAAGACTTGGAAAAATTCTTCCTCCTGCGGCTTGCGCTGCTTGCTCTCGGAGGCATTCTTCTGCCTCTCGCAGACCTGCCGGCGGTCGCGCTGCCGCTGGCCTTGGCGGGCGAGCTGCTCGGCCGCTACCTCTTTTTTGTCAGCGTGGTCCCCAAAAATATGGCCGCGACTTTCATCTCGGGGGAAAGGAGAGTGGCATGAATTTCATGAGGATGCTCGGTATTGACACACTCTCCGGAAAGTATTCTTACGGATTCGATCCGCAGTTTGGTTATACGGCCACAGAAAAGATTCCTGAGCAATGGATCAAAACCACCTGTGGTTACTGTTCAGTCGGATGCGGGATGCTGGTGGGAGTCAGGGACGGCCGGGCGGTGAGCGTTCGCGGCAATCCAGAACACGCGGTGAACCTCGGCAAGCTGTGTCCCAAAGGGCTGTCCGAACATTACATTCTTCAGGCGAAAAGCCGCGCCCAATATCCCCTGCTTCGACAAAAAGGTAAATTAGCGCGAGTCACTTGGGACGAGGCGCTCGATACGATGGTTGATCGCTTTCGCACCGTGCAGGCGAAACACGGACCGGACTCGCTCGGAGTGTTGAGCACGGGGCAGCTCGTGACCGAAGAATTCTATGCGTTAGGCAAACTCGCACAGCTCGGCTTCAGAACCAAAAACTACGACGGCAACACGACGCTGTGCATGGCGAGCGCCGTATCTGGATACAAGCGGTCCTTCGGGAGCGACGGTCCGCCAGGAGCCTATGAAGACCTTGAGAGAGCCGATGTGGTGTTTCTCATCGGCGCCAATATCGCGGACAATCATCCCATTCTTTGCCAGCGTCTCGACCGCAACCGCGGGAAAACCCTGATTGTCGCAGACCCGCGCGTGACCAAAACAGCCATGATGGCGGATCTCCATCTGCCGTTGAAGCCCCGCAGCGACATCGCACTCATTAACGGGATGATGCGCATTCTGATCCGCGCGGGGCTTATCGACCGGGACTATATTCGCCAGAACACGACGGGTTTCCCCGAGCTGGAACGTTCGCTCGAAACCTACACTCCTGAGTACGTCTCCGGTGTTACCGGGCTGCACGAAGAGCAAATCTACAAAGCGGCTTTACTTTATGGCCGGGCGCGCGCCGCGTTTACGGGCTGGACGATGGGTGTGAATCACAGCACCCAGGGCACGGTGACCGTCAACGCCATCAACAACCTCGCTCTCATCACCGGGCAAATCGGGCGTCCGGGCGCCGCGCCCTTTTCCATCACGGGGCAATGCAATGCGATGGGCAGCCGTGAAACAAGTTTTACCTCGAGCCTGCCGGGATACCGTAAATTTGAAAGCGAGAAGGACCGTGAGGAGCTCGCCTCGCTTTGGAACGTTCGAAGCGATCGCATTCCCACCTCGCGCGGACTCGCCTATCCCGACATTATTGAGGCGGCGCTGGCCAAAAAAATTCGGGCTTTGTGGATCATCGCCACGAATCCCATCGTTTCCTATCCTAACGTCAACGTGCTGAGCCATGCTTTTGAGAACCTGGACTTTCTGGTGGCGCAGGATGGCTTTCATCCGACGCCCACTTCAAGCCTGGCGCACCTCGTTTTGCCCGCGGCCATCTGGGGCGAGAAAGAGGGAACTTATACGAATTCCGAGCGCCGCGTAAGCAAGGTGAATCGCGCCGTCGAGGCTCCGGGTGAAGCAAAATCAGACTTCGATATCTTCCTGACGCTGGCCCGGAAACTAGGATGCTCCGACGAGATCTTCCCCGGCTGGGATGCGCCCATCCACGCTTTTGAGGAGTGGAAGCGCGTCTCGGCAGGACGGCTTTGCGACTATTCGGGGATGACCTATGAGTTGATTGAGCGGCACGGTGGAATCCAATGGCCATTTCCCGCCGGGACGCGGAAAGTCGCCACCGCGCGGCTTTATGAAAACGGCCGCTTTCCCACAGAGGATGGCCGCGCAAGGCTGTTTCCAGTTGATTGGCAGCCTTTTCCTGAGCCGCCTAACGCCGAGTTTCCGTTGATCTTAAATACAGGCCGCACGGTCGAACACTGGCATACGCGAACGAAGACCGCCGAAGTGCCGATTCTCGACCATATGTCGCCCAGGGCGTGGCTGGAGATGAATCCCAAAGATTCCGGCCGCCTGGGGTTCAAGCCGCACGACAAGGTGGACTTGGTTTCTGCCCGCAGCCGCGTCCGGGCAATCGAGCTGCGGATTACAAGCATCGTGGCGCCGGGGCAAGTCTTCATGCCATTCCACTTTGCCGAGACAAATTCCAACTTGGTGACGCAAAGCGCGTTCGACCCAATCTCGCGCGAGCCTAACTATAAGCAGTGCGCCGTCCGGGTAGAAAAGACAAGGACACGGTGATGGAACAACTCGTCGTGGTTGGAAATGGGATGGCAGGTGTCGCGTGCGTGGACGAGATCTTCAAGCACGGGCCGAAATTTGAGATCACGATTTTCGGCGACGAGACGCAGGTGAATTATAACCGCATCCTGCTCTCTTCCGTGCTTGCCGGTGAAAAAGAAGAGGACGATATCACGCTGAACGGGCTCGAATGGTACGAGCAGCGCGGCATCCGATTGCGCCTCGGCGTCCGCATCATCGATGTTGACGCGCGCTCCAAAATTGTTCGTGGCGATGATGGCAGCGTGACGGCTTTCGATAAGCTTCTGCTGGCTACGGGAAGCGCGCCGTTCATTCCTCCCATTGAAGGCGCCGGGAAACAAGGAGTGTTCACCTTCCGCACGCTTGAGGATACCCGGAAGCTGCTCGAGATTGCTCGTCCCGGCCGCAAAGCGGTGGTGATTGGCGGCGGCCTGTTAGGCCTGGAGGCGGCGCGGGGGCTTGAGGTGTGCGGTTGCGACGTAACGGTGGTGCACCTCATGGATACCCTGATGAACGCTCAGCTCGATCGCACCGGCGGCGAGTATCTCAAAGAGCGCATGGAGCGTCTCGGAGTGCGGGTGTTGGTGGGGAAGTCGACACAGGCTTTCCTCGGTAACGGATCAGTCGAAGGACTGAAATTTTCTGACGGATACACGATAGAAGCGGAAATGGTGGTGATCGCGGCCGGCATTTCCCCCAACGTGGAGCTCGGTCGCAAAGCGGGCCTAAAGGTAAACCGTGGCATTGTGGTGAACGACCACATGGAAACCTCGGACCCCAATATTTTCGCGGTTGGCGAGTGCGCCGAGCATCGCGGAGTCGTATACGGGCTGGTCGCTCCGTTGCTCGAGCAAGGGAAGGTTCTGGCCGCAACCATCACTGGCAACAAAGGGCCACGTTACGAAGGTTCGATCCCAGCATCCAAGCTCAAGATTATGGGCGTTGATGTTTTTTCGGCGGGGCGCGTGGGGGCGGCGGAAGAATGCGAGATCGTCCGCTACGAGGACCCGGCGCTCGGCGTCTATAAAAGGCTCATGGTGAAAGACGGTAAACTCGCTGGCGTGCTCCTGG
>JBOGJY010000115.1:0-8644 GCA_050745325.1 Terriglobia bacterium | reverse complement strand
GCTATATCACCGGCCGCAAGGATCCCGGCGCTCGCTCGCTTCCGGCTTTGCTGATTGTGGCAATTCGCTGCGGCATCGACCTCATTCAAGTCCGGCAGAAACTCATGGAGACCCGGCCTCTCATGCGGCTTGCGGGCCCAGCAATCGATAGCGCTCGGGGAACGAAATCGCGCATCGTCATCAACGACAGGCTTGATGTGGCGCTGGCTCTCGGCGCGGCAGGCGTTCATCTGGGCAACCATTCTTTGCCAGCTCAGGCGGTCCACCCGGTTGTGCCGCCGGGTTTTCTTGTGGGCGTCTCCTGCCATTCTCTTGAAGACGCCGAAGCGGCTGAATCGGCGGGAGCGGACTATCTCCTCCTGGGGCCGGTCTTTGAAACGCCCTCGAAGCGTGCTTACGGACCGCCGCTCGGGCCACTCGGTCTTGACCGGTTCCGTCAAGTGACCGCGCGCGTGAAAACTCCCGTGCTTGCGCTCGGGGGGATTACGCTGGATCGCGTGAAGCCGTGCCTCGATGCCGGCGCTGCCGGTATTGCGGCGATCCGGTTGTTTGAGGACGCTCCCTCGCTTGCCGGACGAGTGGCAGAGCTGCGCGCCCAGTTTGGGTAGCCACGGTCAGTGCTTTTCTGACCGTGGGCTTGTCATCGTGGAAAAAGCCCACGGCTGGAAAAGCGCCGCTGCCGGGAGGAAGGGCAAGGTTTCGGAGTCTGTGTGACAACTGCGGTTTTTGCGCTGGTGTGGCGCTCTGTGAGCGCCGAATCACTTGAAAAATAAAGACCGGCGGCCACAGGCCGCAGCTACAACATGGTGAAACCCTCAAACGCGCCCATCTCGCCTCCGCCCCCGTACCGGACGAACCCGCACCTTTATGAAATCCACACATGGGCATGGCTCGAAGAATTGTCAGCGCGCGAAGACCGCCTTGTCACCCTTGCTTCAGTTCCTGATCAGGAATGGGACCGTCTCCAATCCTTGGGTTTTGATTTCGTCTGGCTGATGGGGATTTGGAAACGCAGCGCGGCGGGACGAACGATTGCGCGAACCAGCCCCTGCTATTTTCCCTCTTACGATGAAGCCTTGCCGGGCTGGACGATGAAGGATGTTGTGGGGTCTCCCTATTCCATCCAGGACTATATTCCTGACCCCCGCATCGGCGGCTGGAAAGATGTGGACGCCGCGCGAGAGAAGCTGCACCGGCGTGGCATGAAGCTGATCCTCGATTTCGTCCCTAATCACACAGGACTGGACCATCCGTGGGTAAGCTCTCATCCCGAGTATTACATTCAAGGCAGCCTCGATCAGTTTCGCAGAGACCCTTCCGCTTTTTTCTTGGCTGAACGCGACAGCTCCGCCACATTCATCGCGCGTGGCAGGGATCCACACTTTCCGGCCTGGCCGGATACGGCTCAATTGAACTACTTCAATCCCGCGACGCGCGACGCCATGCTGTGCGTGTTGCGCGCCATCGCCGGTCATGCGGACGGCGCCCGCTGCGACATGGCGATGCTTCTCCTACACGCCGTTTTCGTCAAGACGTGGGGCCCGCTGCTGCGCGGCTTCGCAGCGCCCGGCGATGAATTCTGGCCGGCGGCAGTGGCCGCGCTGCCGGGCTTTGTCTGGATTGCGGAAGTTTATTGGGACCTGGAGTGGCGGCTGCAGCAGCTTGGTCTGACGTTTACCTACGATAAGCGGCTTTATGACCGCTTGCGCGCGGCGCCGCCGCAGGATGTGCGCGACTGTCTCAAGGCGGACGCCGCCTCGCAAAGCCGTTGCGTCCGGTTTCTTGAAAACCACGATGAGCCGCGCAGCGCCGCCGTATTTGAATCTGACAAACTCGGCGCCGCCGCGACGCTCGTAGCCACGCTGCCCGGGATGCGCTTCTATTATCACGGACAGCTCGAAGGCAGGAAGCTGCACTTGCCCATCCAGCTTAGCCGCGCCGCAGAGGAGCCGCCTAACAGCGAAATCTACCACCTCTACGAAAAGCTCTTGAGGATCACATGCGACAACGCTTTTCACGCCGGCGCTTGGCTGCTCCTTGAACCGCGAGCGGCGGGTGACACGTCGTTTCAAAAGCTTATTGCTTATCAGTGGAGGTGCGGTGGGGTGATGAAGATTGTGGCGGTGAATCTAAGCTCTGCGTCCGCGCGCGGCAATTTTATTCTGAGCGGTGCGATTGACCCCTCGCGCGAGTACGGCTTTCACGACCAATTGCATGATAAGAGCTACGAATGGCAAGGGCAGGACCTCATACAATCGGGGCTTTTTGTGCGCCTGGACGCCTTTCAAGGCCACATTTTCGAGGTTGCGATGGAATGAGAGATCAACCCGAATCATCGTGGTTGCGTCGCCTTTTTTTGGTAGTAATTCAGGTTCAGGCGTAGCGCCGCCCTTTAGGGCAGCATGTGCCGGTCTGAAGCCCGGCGCTACACCCGTTCCAGCCCGAAACTGACCCACTTCATGCCTCCGCCTGATAAAAATGAAAAATAAGCCTTTCGAATTTCGCTATCGCGCCGGAGTAATCGCCCTGATCTACGTCGCGGGCTTTGCCTGGAGCGCATTTGACCACAGGAGCGTCGCGAGCTGGGTCGCCGAGCAATGGAACCGGACGCGCGGGCCGCTGGGCCCCACATCGATTTCCCACGAAGCGCAGGCCGTCCTTGCTGCGGGGACGGCTCTGGTGGTTGCGGCCGCCATCCTGAGAAGCTGGGGTACGGCGTACTTGAAGTCTGATGTGGTTTTCGATACGAACCTCAGATCGGAGCGCGTGGTGGCGGATGGGCCGTATCGTTTCGTCCGGAATCCCCTCTATTTCGGCTCCATGCTGCTGGCTGCCGGACTGGGAGCCTTGGCGAGCCCCTGGGGTTGGGTCATCATCTTCGTGGGTAATCTGGCCTTCCACTATCGCCTGATTATGTTGGAGGAGCCTCAGTTGCTTCACGATCAAGGGGAACGCTACCGTGTCTACTGTCAGGCTGTGCCGCGCTTCTGGCCCGCGCTGCGGCCCCGGCTCCCCGCCAGTGGGGCTCGACCGCAATGGGGCCAAGCCCTGCGGGGAGAGTTGTTCATTTGGCTGTTTGCCGCGGCGATTCTTGCCCAGGCGCTGACAGGGCGTTCCCGGCTGGCGAGTGTGCTGATGGATGCTGCGGTGGTGGTTTATGTTATCGACAGGATTGCCAACAGGCTCGGCCGAAGGCAGGCTACGGGCGCGTGACAGGATGCTGAAAGGCCCGCAGCGGCGGCGTTACTCCATCATCGGTGTTGCCCTTTTGGGGCTGGGTTTCATCCTTTCGAGCCGCGCGGCCGGGGCCGCTCCGCCCATTTCCTATACCATCGACCTGGGGCGCCCTGGATCGCATCGGGTGGGCGTCACCATGACGGTGGCGCAAGCGCGCGCGGCAACAGAGATTCAGTTTCCCGCCTGGAACGCGCTTTACCAGATTCGTGATTTCGTGCGCCATGTGGAGAACGTTCAGGCCGAGTGCGGCGGCGCCCCGCTCGCGCTGACACCGGTTGATCTTGACACGTGGACCACCGGCGCGCAGGAATGTTCTCCATTGCTTGTGCGTTACCAAGTTTATGCGGATGAGCCGGGGGTATTCTCAAGCGAGCTGGTTCCGGATCACGCCTATTTAAATCTTGCCCAAATTCTCTTTTACATTCCTCGAGAACGGGACCGGCCCAGCGCCCTGCGATTCATTCTTCCTCCGGGCTGGAAGCTCATCACATTACTCGCGGGAGCCGGGCCGGAGTTTACCGCGCCGGGCTACGATGCGCTGGTCGATAGTCCTGTCGAGGCCGGATTGTTTCAGCTCTATTCATTCAGCCAGGATGGCGCTCTCTACCGGATTACGGTTCGCGGCAGCCCCGCGGATTATTCCTCCACACAGTTGATGGAATCGATTGAGAAGATCGCGGCAACGGAAACCACCTTGATGCGCAGCCGCCCTTGCGCGCGCTACACGTTTATTTTCCATTTTCCTGAAGCGGGTGGCGGCGCCGAGGGAGGAGGCATGGAACACGCCTGCGGCGCCGCGATTGGATTCCCTGCGCCATTGATCGAGAGCGGCTGGGCGGAACTGGAAAACACCATTGCTCACGAGTTTTTCCATTTATGGAACGTGAAACGTATTCGTCCGCAGGGGCTCGATCCGGTTGATTACGTCCACGGCAATGACACCCGCGACTTGTGGTTTTCCGAGGGCGTCACCAGTACCTACGCGGAGCTCGCGCTACTGCGGGCCGGTCTCATGAGTCGCAATGAATTCTACGCGCATCTGGCTCAGGCTATCGAACAATTGCAACAGCGGCCGGCTCGCCATTTTCAGAGCGCCGAGCTTTCGGGGATGGACGCGTGGCTCGAAAAATATCCTGATTATGACCGCTCTGACCGCAGCATTTCGTACTACAACAAGGGTGAATTACTCGGCTACCTGCTCGATTTGGAGATTCTCCATGCCAGTGGCGCCGCGCACAGCCTGGATGATCTCATGCGCCAGCTAAACGTGGAGTTTGCAGAACGAGGGCGGTTTTTCACCGATGCCGATCTCGAAAGCATCATTGCCGCACTGGGCCCCTCACCCGCTTGGGCGCAGAGTTTCTTTGAAGATGATGTCACCGGAACGCGGGAACTCGACTATCAAAAGTTCCTCGGCTACGCCGGGCTGCGGCTAAGCGCCCAACCCTCGGTTGAGCCGGATTGGGGATTCGAAGCGGCGAGGGATTTCAACGGAACGATTCGCGTGGCCACCGTCGAGGCGTCGAGCGGCGCCGCGCAAGCGGGGATTGAAACCGGAGATGTGCTTACGGCGGTGGACGGCCAGAAGCTCTATGCTTTGCCGCAAAACGTGGAAGGGGTGAAACCCGGCCAGCGCGTGAAGCTGGAGGTGATGCGAGCGTCAAGGCCTTTGACTTTGAAATTTAGCTTAGGCTCACGGCGCGAAACAAGCTATAGCGTTGGGGAAATGCCCGGCGCGACGCCCGAAGAAATCGAGATTCGCGACGGCTGGCTGACGGGCCAAACGGGCCGTACCGGCCATACAGTTAACGCAGGGGGCGCGGGTGGTCCATGATTCGCTCCGCTGTCGTTGTCTGCTTCGCGCTGATTTATATTTTGATGGTGGGCGGCCCGCTGCTTGTTTACACCCTCCTGAGTGGGAATACCAGTTTACTTTACCGGGTGGGAGTCTTGGGCGCGAGGATGGCAGTTCATCTGGCGGGCGCGCGCCTTGAAGTATGTGGGCAGGAAAAAGTCGAGCGCACGCGCGCTGTGGTCTTTATGGCGAACCACCAGAGCAATTGCGACCCTCCAGCCCTGATTGGGCTTCTGCCTCCTGTGCTGATCGTGGCGAAACAGGAGTTTTTTCGCGTCCCCATTTTGGGCCACGCCATGCGCCTGTGGGGATTCATCCCGGTGGACCGCCGCAGCCGCGAGAAGGCCATTCAGGCGGTCGGGCAGGCGGCGGACTCGCTGGCCGCGGGCCACTCGTTCCTGGTCTTTCCGGAGGGGACGCGGAGCTACGACGGCCGTTTATTGCCTTTTAAGAAGGGAGTCTTCATCATGGCGATGAAGGCAGGCGCGCCCATTCAGCCCGTGTCGATTTCCGGCAGCCGCAAGGTTATGCCGAAAGGGAAAGCGGCGATGCGCCCTGGGAAGGTTAAAGTTACCTTTCATGACCTCGTCACGACCCAAGGAGAGGCCGAAATTGACGCACTCCAGAGCGTCGTGCGCAAGGCGATTCTTTCCGGTCTTGCTCAGGAGGAATGGCCAGTCGATTTGTTCCGGGGTTGTTGAAATATTAGACCCGTGCTTCTTGCCATGGGATCGGGGAGGCTGGTCAAAAACCGTCCCATTTGTCTCAAAAGTCTCAAAGCGGCGTGCTATGCTTTGGAGTATCACAGCTTGCTGCCGCTGTTTGTGTAGCGTAGACCCGCGGTTAGGGTCTGCGGCTTTTCTAATTTTGAATTTTAGATTTGGGATTTTAGAGTAAGACGCTGACCCGGCTATTGGCTATGAACTCCCATGCATGAATGGGTGCGGACCGTAGCAAGGTATAACGATGCCAGCGGTTTGAAGCCAAAGCCGCACAAGGGCGGGCGCTCCGCGCCCGGAGAAAAAAGGCTTTAGATGAACTTTTACTTGACATCGCCGACGACCTTATAGATGCGCTACAAAGCGGATGCCCCGAAGGTTAGAAAATGGCTCCAGGTTGGCGGGATAGAGCAGTGATTTTATTGGCGAGAAAATACTGGGTGTCCGGCAGAGTGCAAGGGGTGGGGTTCCGGTTTTTTGCCGAGCGCGAGGCGAAGAGCCTCGGCCTTCGCGGATACGTTAGAAACCTGGCGGATGGCCGGGTGGAAGCCTACGCCATCGGGGACCAGCGGTCTCTCAAAAAGTTCAAGCGGCGGCTCGTCGAGGGGCCGGCAAGCGCGCACGTTACCCACGTTGAAGAGTTTGAGGAGCCGCTTGGCGGCGACTACAGCGACTTTGAAATTGGAATGTAACGCTTTGGCATATTAAAATGCTGATTTCAGTTTCTGGCCAATTTTGGGCCAGTCTTTTGGAGGAACGGTGGAAGACCTCAAGAGCCTTGTCCGGGAAGTCCCGGATTTCCCCAAACCGGGCATCCTTTTTTACGACATCACGACGTTGCTGAAGGATCCCACTGGATTGCATCGCGCCGTGGATGCGCTCGCCAATCACTATGTCGGTAAAGATGTTGACCGGGTGGTTGGAATCGAAGCGCGAGGGTTCATTTTTGCGCCCATGGTGGCCTACCGGCTGAATGCCGGTTTTGTGCCCGTGCGCAAGCCAAAAAAATTGCCTGCCGAAGTGGCTAAGGCGAGTTATCAACTGGAGTACGGCGCCGACGCCTTGGAAATCCACCGTGATTCGATCAATTCAGGAAACAACGTTTTGATCATTGATGACCTGCTGGCAACGGGCGGAACGGCGCGGGCTGTGGGGGGGTTAGTAGAGCAGCTCGGAGGCCGCGTGATGGGCATGGGCTTTCTGATCGAGCTTGAATTTCTGAAAGGACGCGAGAAAATAGACCGATACGAGATTCATGCCGTGCTGAAATACTAATGCTCCCCCTGGCTGAAAGGGGGCCCCCCGGGCTGACCCTGCCGATCAGCCGCTCGCAGACTTCAGTCATGTTTTTATTACACAAATAGGGTTTACGCTGCCCGGCCGAACGATTATAGTTCCTAACGTACTGACCCCGATGCTATGCTATCTCGCTGCGGGCTAAGGCAAACAATCTGGGGTGATTGACTGATCGAGAGCTTATAGGCTGTCCAGTTGTTGGCTGGACGGCGTAGCACCGCCGTCCAGCCGGCATTTGCCGGCAAGATGCCGGCGCTACGGACGGGCCAATGATTGACTTATTTCTACCACGCCGGTTTTTGTTGCGCGACGCAAACTAAGCAATCTCATGAGGAGATTTTGATCTGATGAGTGAAGGACCGAATCCAGAGAAGGTCGAGCCGTCCAGTGATTTGCAGGCACCGCCCCCACTGAAGCCCGCACAACCGGATCGCAGGCGGTTCATTGGCTGGCTGCTCAGCATTTCGGGGGCTGTGGTAGCCGTCCTGCTTTGCATCCCGCTCGTCCGCGAGTCTCTTTATCCGGTTTTTGCCAAGGGAACCGGAGGTGCACAGTGGTCTGATCTCGGTTCGATGGATCAATACACGCCGCTGACCGCCCCCACCCGCCAGGTGATAAAAATTCAGATACTCGACGGATGGCAGCAGACGATTTCGGAGAAAGTTGTCTACGTCACCAAAGGCTCCAGCGGCCAGGTGGAAGTGCTCACGGCGGTCTGCCCTCATCTTGGATGCGAAGTAGCCTGGGTTTCAGATCAAGACCACTTTCACTGCCCTTGCCACGGGGGGACGTTTGCGCCCGATGGGAAGTACATTTCGGGACCCCCTCCCCGCGGAATGGATACGCTGCCCACCACGGTTCAGAACGGGCGCCTCAAGGTTCGCTACGAGTATTTCCAGAACCTTGTCCCAACCAAGCAGGTTATCGGTTAATCCAAAGGTATTTATGCCGGAATCTCCCATTAGCCCCAACCCGTACCCTTCCCTTCCCCCTGAAGATCAGGGAACGCTTGCGGAATGGTTTGACCGTCGCATGGGATGGCGCAGCCTGATGCGCGAAGCTCTCGAAGAGCGCATCCCTGGTGGGGCTCGCTGGGCCTATGTGTTCGGCTCCGGACTGCTCTTTCTTCTGTTGTCACAGGCGGTGACTGGAATCTTTCTCGCCATGTATTACGTGCCCTCGGCCGATCACGCCCACACAACAGTGGCCTACATCACCAAGGTGGTGTCAGACGGGGCATTCCTTCGCAGTGTCCATTCCTATGGCGCGAGCCTCATGGTCATCCTGTTGGTCATTCATGTGACCCAAACCTTCATGTACGGGTCGTACAAGGGACGCCGGGAGTTGATGTGGATTTCGGGCTGCATTCTGTTCGCTTTAGTGCTCGGAATGGCATTCACGGGATATCTGCTGCCTTGGGATGAGCGGGCTTATTTTGCTACGGCCGTGGGGACGAACGCGATGAGCGAAGGACCCGTGATCGGCCAGTGGCTAAAGCTAGCTCTCCGCGGCGGCGCGGGCATGGGAACCCTGACGT
>JBOGJY010000114.1:0-3416 GCA_050745325.1 Terriglobia bacterium | reverse complement strand
ACCGGATTCTTTGCCACGTTCATGAAGTGGGCGGACGAGCATCGCAAGCTGGGCGTGCGCGCCAACGCCGACATCCCGCGCGACGCCACCGTAGCGCGCGAGTTTGGCGCGGCGGGCATCGGGCTTTGTCGCACCGAACATATGTTTTTCGCGGCGGACCGCCTGCCGCACGTTCAGGCGATGATCATGGCGTGCAAAGAGACGGGCGACCCGAAAGAAGCGGCGCGCTATGAAAAGGAGCGCCGGGCCGCGCTGGCAAAACTGCTCCCGATGCAGCGTAAGGATTTTGCCGGGCTTTTTAAGGCCATGAATGGATTCCCGGTAACCATCCGCACGCTCGACCCGCCGCTGCATGAATTCCTGCCCAAGCGCGAACAACTGATGGTTGAGATTGCCACCCTTGAAGCTCAACATAAAAAAGGCGCTAAGCTGAATCAACTCAAGAAAATACTGGAAGTTGTTGAAGGGTTACATGAATACAATCCCATGCTGGGGCTGAGAGGCTGCCGCCTGGGCATTCTCTATCCTGAAATCACCGAGATGCAGGCGCGCGCCATCTTTGAGGCGGCGTGCGAGTGCAAGAAGAAGGGAATTGAAGCGAAACCTGAAGTCATGATCCCACTGGTTGGAGAAGTAAAGGAGTTGGCGGCGCAAAAAGAAATCGTCAACCGGGTGGCGAAAGAGGTTTTTGCCAAGAAAGGCGTCGAGGTTGAGTATCTGCTTGGCACTATGATCGAATTGCCCGCCGCGGCGCTCTCGGCGGGGGAGATCGCGCGCGAGGCAGAATTCTTCAGCTTCGGCACCAATGATCTTACTCAGACCACGTTTGGACTTTCACGCGACGATTGCGGGAAGATCATCGCCGCCTATGTGAAACAAAAGATCTGGCCGGCGGACCCGTTCGCCGTGCTTGACCCAAAGCGCGTCGGGCGGCTCCTGAAAATTGGGACTTCCGAGGGTCGCGAGACGCGCCCCAAGCTGAAGGTGGGCATCTGTGGCGAGCACGGCGGCGACCCGGCTTCGATCGACGTTTGCGCGGAAGCGGGGCTGGACTATGTGAGCTGCTCTCCTTATCGCGTGCCCATTGCGCGGCTCGCAGCGGCGCAGGCAGCGATTCGAAGGGCCAAGCCGAAGGCGGCAACGGCGTGAATTATCTAATGTGATACATTAGATCTTGTAGCGCCGCTTATTGAGGCCGGCGTTTCAGAGCTTGCGGGTATTTGCGATTTTGGATTTTGCAAGGAACCGCAGAGGGTGGGCCTTCATCGGGCAACGACCCACGGTCAGAAAAACGCTGACCGTGGCTATCGCTACGCTCCTGCTCCCCCGGGGGCGCGGTTGTAGCGGCGGCCTCTGGCCGGCGGTCTTTACTATTAGAAACCGGCGGCCAGAGGCCGCCGCTACAGCGCGCAAGCAAGCTTGCGCGCTCCAGACCGCCCATGTCGGCGCGCCGACAATTTGAATTCTCCATGCAAAACGGTCCCCGCTTCGCCAGGGCGCTCGCCTTACTTTTAGGGGCGGCCTTGGTTCTCCTCTTCTCTGCTTGCGCTCGCCGTATGGCGCCTCCAAAACCTTATCTAGCTTTGATCGCGGATCACGGCGCTCAAAGCGTGGCGGTGTTCGATCTGGCCCAGTTCGATATCGTCAAAATGATTCCGCTTGGATTTGCGCCGGCGCGGCTTCGCCTCCGGCCAGACAGCCAGGACGTTTATGCCACTTCAGAGACGGGTCACGTCGCGGTCATCCGCTTTCCCGAGCTTGCCGTCGTCAGAAGCCTTCAATTTGGCCGGGGACCTAACGATGTGGTTTTTTCGCCGGAAGGGCGGGAAGCGTTTATTCTGGAGCGCGGCCGCCGGTCCGTCTTTAAGATCGATTGCGATTCGGGCCGGACGGTGGATACTTTCAAGCTGCCTTCTCCTGCCTCAGCGATTGCATTGACGCCGGATGGAAAAACGCTGCTTGCCGAAGACCCCGTGGATGGAGAACTGCTTTTTCTCGACTCAAAGAGCGGCAAGGTGTTGGGTTCGGCCGCGACCGGCAAAGGAGCCGCCTCTTTGGTGATTCTTCCCGCCGGCCAGAAAGCGTTTGTGGCCGTGAGTGGGAGCAATGAGGTGGTGGCGGTTGATCTCCGGGACCGCCAGGTTCTTTCGCGGATTGAAGTGGGTTCGCCGCCCAGCTTGCTTGCTTTGAAGCCGGACGGCGGCGAGATTTTCGTCCTGAGCGCCGCCGATTCGACCCTGACCATTCTCGACGCCTTCCACGATAGCGTCGAGCAAAGCATGACCGCCGGGGCGCAGCCCGTTGCCGCAGTCTTTAGCCGCGACTCGCGCCAGCTCTATATTGCAAATTCAGGCGATGGGACGGTGGCGGAATTAGACGTGGCCACGCGCGGCGTGAAGTCGCTGGTCCACGTGGGCATGAGGCTTTCTGCCTTGGCGCTGACGCCGGATGAACGGTTTCTGGCGGTGACGGACGCGGGCGGCGAGAGCGTGTCCGTGGTGCGGACGGCGACCGGCGATTTGATCACGACCAAGCCCGCCGGCCAAGACCCGGTGGACATTATCATTCCCGGCTGGCTCGGAAGGTAGCAGCGTTAACAGGTTGCTGAAAAAACCCGTGTCAACAGGGTAGCAGCGACTTTACGTCGCCATAAGTCGAATGATTTCAATACGGGCTGGCGGGATAAACCCGCCGCTACGAGTTTTTCAGCAACCTGTTAAACCCAGTTCGTGTAGGGAACGCTGCGCTGCAAGTTCGTGATATTTTGCCTGTTTTACCAGCTTAAAAGACCCTCGGCCACTTCCAGTGTCAGCCAGCCCTCGCGCGGCAAGGCTTGAACGGGGAGATGGTCCACCCAAAAAGAAACCTGAACCGACGCCGCGTGATGTGGACCGAGACCGAGAAGCGCAAACTCCAGGCTGATCTCAAGAATATTCTGGTAAGCAGCCCTTACGGGTGATCCATCCGATGAGCCGTCCGATGAGCCAGGTGATGATCCGTCTGGGGGGCCAGCGCCGTTTGGGATCTCGATCATTTTGTCGCCCTGCCAGAGCTCCACCCGGCTCAAAACGTTGTTGGAAACAGAAACGTATAGGCGGGTCTGCCGCCCGCCCGCAAAATTCACGCGCACTTGAAAATCGCGCCGCTGCTGGCGAAATTCTTCCTGCAAGTCAAACCTTAGATAAATGTGCGTATCGTTATGACCATAAAAGAGTTCCTTAATGTAGCCACCTGGCCCATGAATAGACCCGGAACGGGCGTCGGGCATGTAAACGCCCGCGCCTAGCCACTCGAAGTAGGTGGTCTCGCGCCCGTCGATAACCGGGGAAATAATGTCGGTGGGCGGGATATTGTAACCCGCGGTTCGGGGCCGCTTGATGGGAAGAACAAGCTCATCAGGCGCCTCGCCCCCGAGC
>JBOGJY010000113.1:0-4317 GCA_050745325.1 Terriglobia bacterium | reverse complement strand
TTGGTAAAGCCCTCCGACCTCTCGCGGCTGAACGCGGCCTTCTTTAATATCAATGGCTATATCAGCGTCCTTTTCTTCCTTACCTGGGCGGGTGATATTCTGATTCGTTCGGGGCGGTAATACGAGGGGCAAGGGGCGAGAGACAATAGACGAGTCCAGCGGATCTTATGTTTGGTAGCGCCGCCCTTTAGGGCGGCATACGCCGGGCGTAAAGCCTGGCGTTACAGCTAACTGCTTCGCGAGAGGCTTTTGATTTTTTCAAAGCTCATTCGCTCAGGGTAAGCTCCGCTTAAGGGAAAATCTATGGCCACAAACCTCTGGACCGACCGCGAACACGCCCTCGATTACCTGCGGCGGGCAGACACAATTCCACACCGCACCGAAGGTGAAGCGGTGCTGCTCGACTTGATCCCCGCCGGGATCATCCGGTTTCTTGATCTCGGCAGCGGCGACGGTAGGCTGCTCAGGCTGGTCAGGACGGAGCATCCAGCAGCCAAAGCCGTGGCGATTGATTTCTCGCCCACGATGCTCGAATCGCTGCGTGGGAAGTTTGCAGACGATTCGCTGGTCACGATTGTCGAACACAATCTGGAGAATCGTTTGCCTGATCGCGCGCCCGAGTTGGGGAAATTTGACGCGGTGGTTTCAAGCTTTGCCATCCACCATCTGCCGAATGCGCGCAAGAGGACGCTCTATGAAGAAGTGTACGGCCTTCTGGCGCGCGGTGGCGTCTTTTACAACCTCGAACACGTCTCCTCACCCACTCCGGAATTGCACGAAGTATTTCTCCGCCATCTGGAAGTTCGCCGCAATGAAGAGGATACCTCGAACATCCTGCTTGACGTCGAAACCCAGCTCCGCTGGCTGCGCGAGATTGGATTTGCGGACGTTGATTGCCATTGGAAATGGCTTGAGCTGGCCCTGATTGGCGGTATGAAGCGTTAAGGCAGTAGGTTGGATGCCCATAGCGACAATGGAGACACTGCCCCCAAGTATATGCTAACGTATTGTAATACATAGACTTACATAGAATCTCCTCCTGCCCCTCGCCACCCGAAGATTTCCCTCATGAAGCATATCCCGCTTGCCGATAACTAAAGAGGTGATGGATTGGCTCAAGGAGAAGACTAGCGAGGCTCTGCCTCAGACTGTCGGCCGTGGCCACCTCACCTATACCCTGTTCGCTGTCCACCCCTCCCCCGAATCGGGGAGAGGGGCCGTGGCAGAAGATGCAGCGCCGGGCTTTATGCCCCGTACATACCGCATTTAAGGGCGGCGCTACGAATGCAACACTAGCCAAGCCTGATCCGAAGGTAGGTTGACGAAGATATGGTTCGAGACGCGGAACATGCTCGAGTGGCTCGAAGGGCCGGAAGGGCGCGCCGGAGATCAGAAGCCGGAGTCTCAATGATTGAGATTCTGATGACTCTGGTCGTGATTGGGATCGTGTCCGGTATGGCCTTAACCATCATGAAGAACATGCTCCCTACCGTTCATGCCGACTCGTCGATGGAAATGGTGGTCTCCACACTGCAGCAAGCCCATCAGGCAGCCATCAGCCAGCGGCGGAACTTTCTGGTGACTTTCATCGGGACGAACGAAATCAAGGTGCAGCGGGAAGAGCTACCGCTCGCGAGCGGGACTCTAACCACGGTCTCCGACAATTTTCTGGGTAATGGCGTGACGTATACGCTGGTGACGAGCGTGCCAGACACGCCGGACGGGTTCAGCGGCGGCCCCGCAAACCCACCAAGCTCGGCGGACAATTTCCCTAGCAACCAAGTCGTCTTTATGAGTGACGGCACGGCGGTTAATACTTCGAACCAATTGGGGAACTGGACCGTGTTTATGGCGATAGGGACTAACCCGGCCACGGCCCGCGCGGTGACGGTGATGGGAGCAACGTCACGCGTCAAGGGGTACCGGTACAACGGGTTAATACCGTGCCCAACAGGCCCAACAGAACCCCCATGCTGGAATTGATATGCCGTGCCACAGACGGCGCGAGAAATCATGTAGCGCCGTCCTTTAGGGCGGCAGTGCCGGGCATAAAGCCCGGCGCTACGGGCGTAGCCACGGCACGGTTTTTGTGCCGTGGGTTTTGCCGGATAGGGAGCAGAGAGCGATGAAAACAGGCGCACGGGAGAGCGGGTTCAGCCTGATTGAGGCTCTGGTCGCGGGCGTAATCCTTTCGGTCGGCCTCCTTGGACTCGCCTACGCCTACGGCCAAGGCACGGCGAGCGTTGTCGTCAGCCAGCAGATGGCGATCGCGCGCCAGAAGGCGCGTGAAGCCGTTGAGGACGTGATGACGGCGCGCAACACAGCGACGCTAACGTGGGATCAGATCAATAACGTGAGCAACGGAGGCGTCTTTATCGATGGAACCGAGTCGTTACTGAACCCGGGGCCGGATGGAATCGTCAATACGGTGGACGACGGAACTAGCGCGGTGAGCCCTTGCCTCACCGGCGCAGATTGCATTGTTGTTCCCGGCGACGATGGCCTCCTTTCTGATGGCACGCCGGAGCCGCTCAGCAATTACACCCGTAAAATCGCGATTACCTCGATCAATTCTGAGCTGAAGCAGATTACGGTCACCATCACTTACACCACGCTGCGAGGACTCCAGCGCAGTTATTCAATGACTTGCTATGTGTCGCCCTATGTTTAACCCACAGAGACGAGAGACAAGAGACGAGGGACGAGCGCCGGCAGAGACGAGACGCTGTCATTCTGAGCCGAGCCTTGTGAGGCGAAGAATCTGCTTGTCCGGAGAAGCAGATGCTTCGCTGCCGCTCAGCATGACAGTTTCTCAAAAGGCGGGCGGCCGCCGCAAGATTTCCGCCCGCGGCGTGGGCCTGATGGAAATGCTGGTGGCGATTGTCATCACCTTGCTCATGCTGGGCGCCGCCTTCACTTTTTTTGACAGCATGGAGAGCATGACGGAACAAGTCTCCGTCATGGCTCAAGTGAACGAAGGTTTGCGCGGCTCCGCCGACCTGATTACGAAGGATATCTACTCGGCGGGCACGTCGATTCCTGCCGGGGGGATTTCCATTCCCTGCTCGAATCCGTGCGGCGCAAACTCGCTGGTCAAGCGGCCGGGGCCGGGTACCAACTATTTTCCTGGGAATAACGGGGTATTGTCTGTCATCACGCCCGGGTATCAGCTTAGCGGGCAGGTAGGCGGGACTGCGCTCTATTCCGACGAGACGACCGTGATTGCGGTTGATGAGAATTGGGTTGGGCTCGCTCCGCTTTCGATTTCTTCGATGAGCTCTTCGAGCTCAACCGGCTACACCGTCAACGTCACTATTCCCGCCGGTTGCATCATTAGCGCAACTCCCCCGGTATTCGATTGCACGCTCGGACCTAACGGCTACAACGTCAACGCTGGCGACCTTCTGATGTTCTCAACACCCGGAGGCTTAAACGCTTTAGGCTTGGTCACATCAGTGGATACGACGCTGAACATCATTTACTTCGCGGCCGACTCCATGAACCTGAATCAGGTCTGTGGGTCAGCCGCAACCTGTGTGGGGAGCATTGACAGCCTGGGGCAGCCCGCGTACAGCGGTACCTACCCTTCGGGCATGTCGCTCACCAAAATCGACATGGTTTCCTACTACGTGGACAAGTCGGATGCCAGTCATCTTTGCATCCTATCAGGAGCCACTGATTTGTCATGCCCATTGGTGAGGCAGCTTGGAGATTCGACGCCGACCGAGATTGCCTTTGGCATCGACAATCTCCAGTTTACCTATGACATGACGACAGGCGGCAGCACAAACTGCACGGGTGGCAGCTCCGAACCAGCAAGTTGCGCGAGTTTTGCAGCGAGCCAGATCGGCAAAATTAATCTGTTTGTCTCAGGAATCTCACCAAGCCCATTGCGGAAGTCGAAGCGCTACTACGCCAACACGTTCGATACTTCGGTAACCGTCCGCAACCTGGAATACGTGAATCAGTTTAAGTAGCGCTGGGTTACGCCGCAATGGTAGCCACGGCACGGCGTTTGTGCCGTGGGCCTTTTTCCATTCTGGATTTTAGATTTGCGATTTTGGAGTGCGGGAGGCGGGTATCGCCGACTTGTCGTTTAAGTCTGCGGCCTTTCAGATCGAAAAGACAAAAAGCCGCAGAGTTAGAAAACAACTCTGATCACATAAGGTCGTCGGCTCCTGAACTCCGGGGTTAGATTGGTGGTAGCAGGACAAACCAATCCATCCAAGAAAAGGAGCCGAGACATGTTGATTATAGGCTGTGATTTTCATTCTCGATATCAGCGAATTGCGATGCTGGACCCGGAGACCGGGGAAG